>JAZQWE010000172.1:0-1930 GCA_045632225.1 Eubacteriales bacterium
ATACAACAAAAATTATGCCTTTTGCGGTTGCCAAAGGCTTTAAAATTATTTCTTTTCTTCTACGCTTGCAAGCCACTCTTCTTTAGTTTCAGGGGACTTAACCTCGTTATAGAAATCGTGGAACTTGGAAATGAGCAACTGTTCTTTGTCAGCATACTCGTTGTAATAATCCATTGCAAATACCTGTGATGAACCGAAATAAGGACCAACATAGCGGGTTACGCGGCCAACTCTACCGGAGCAATGATAGGAAAACTTTGTATGAAGTTCTCTCTTGAGCGCCTTTACGGAGTTGAGTGCAACCAAAACATCATCCTTATTGTCAACGGGAGTAACAATTTTGATAAAGTCGGGGTTTCTCTCCTCAATAAACTTTGCAAGAGAAACGATTTGCTCGGTATTGAGGAACACTCCTGTATGACAGGACATGAGTACCTCACCGCCAAGTTCATGAACTCTTCTTACAGCTTCTTTCTGCTTTTCGATGAGTTCGGGATCCATAATAACCTCTTTGGGTCTTGCAGTTACAAAGGGATGTGTTTCGGCATTGCCGAATTTATCCTGAGTTGCACGGGTATCAGAGCAGAATGTGTAACCCTGAATGTCGATACCTGCGGCACCGCATTCAACAGCACGAATCATTTCTTCAACGCGCATCTCGCTTGAATCCTTGCGGGTTACACCGGTAGGATTGTTATTGTAATGTACTGCCATGATGGGAGAATTTGCCGCCTCGAAAATCTTTTTAAGAGATTCAGGCTTGCGGCTTTCTTCATCAAGGAGAGAAAGGTGGAGGTTAAATGCGGTTGCACCTGCGGCCTCACACTTTTTAATTTGCTCGATAGTAGCCTCAACAGTTGCTTCTTTCAACACGCCGAGAATAATCGGATCGCCCGACTCGGTAAATTTACATTTTCTCATGGTTTACTCCAAATTAAACAATGTTTCTTTTTCTCTCATCAATCCTTCATAAAGCGAGAGGAAATTCTCCTCTTTAAGACCGGTGATATTAAGGATTTTAGAATTATCATATACGCGAGTGCAAAGTCTTGCATACTTCATCTGCCAAATCGCGCCAAGGCTCTTTTCGGGGTCAAACTTTGAATCACGGAACTTTTGATATGTAACACCGTCAACCCATTCGTACTTGAGTCCGAAAATTTCATTGTAAAAGCCTGCAATTTCTTCCCAAGTGTTGCACTTTGAAGATGTTACATTGTAGTCATTACAAAGTGCCTCTTCTTTACCGACAAGACCCATGAGCATATCTGCAACATCGCTTGCCCAGGTAAGCGATGCAGGGATGTTTCTTGCCGCTTCATCAAGAAGCACGGGCTCACCCGAGTGAGCATGAGTCATTATCTTCTGACGCTCAAGGGTAAGAAGCTGACATCTTCTTGAAGAATATGTGGTGGAAGGTCTAACAATTGTCCAGTTTTTGAAATTGCTTGCGCGAAGGGCCGCCTCGCCTCTTGCCTTATGCATTGTGTAGTCATCCGAGAAAAGAAAATCTTTATCGGTTGTAACATCAAGGAACTGAGGGGAACTTTCAACAATGGGAGTAGCCTCGTTTGCAAATACTCTGCAAGAAGAGAAATAAAAATATTGACCGCAGTTTGCAAGATATTTGGGGAATGTCTGTCTAAATGAAATAGAGCCGTAAATCATAAGGTCAAAGACAACATCGTAATATGTCTTTGTAATTTCATCTACAAACTCGGGAGCTTTCGCATTTTTAACTACGATGTAGCGAAGCGCAGGATTGTCGGAAATAACATTATCAAGTGTAACACCGTCAACCTCGTACCCTGCGGCAAGAGCTTTTCGGGTAAGATATGTACCCATTGCGCCCGTTGCACCGAGTATCAACATTTTCTTACTCATTTTTATTTACCTCTTTTTATTTACCTTCAAAATCAGTCAATATCTC
>JAZQWE010000173.1:0-1691 GCA_045632225.1 Eubacteriales bacterium
GCATTTGTCCGCTTGAAGTGTTGAGTCAAGATTGATACCAACGGTGATGCTCTTGATGTCCCGCACGCGGTTTGTGAGTTCTGCAAGTTTTTCGTTGAGTTCTTTGTAGTAATCGCTCTCGGAAATCTCTTTGATATATTCGCAAAGAGAAAGAAGCGATTGGCTTTTAAGGTTGTCCTTTACGGGCAAAAGGCCATCGCGCAGAATTTCAACCGAGGAGATATAGAGCTCAATTTCCGAAAGTGACAACAGATATTCGTCTGTTGTGCGCTCGCTCGCCGCGGCAAGGCGACGGAGTTCGCTTATATCGGAGAGGATTGGGAGCACTTTTACAAAGGTTTCGCCAACCGCTTTTACGCTAAGCATGTCCGAAAAGATTTCCGCGCGGTAATCTATAACCGCGGCATCGGATGTGAAATATTCACACAGAGAGCTGTTCTTAAGTTTAATAAGTTCCAAAAGTCCAAGGCTCATCGCAGTTTCGCTTGAAACTGTGGGGCGGTTTTGCTCTGCCGCGTGTGCACGGCGCGCCTCGGCGCTCGGATACAAAAGGCTGAAACTAAAGTTGTTCATCTCGCTCTCCTTTCATTTTAATGTATACACAGTTAGTATAACAATTTTTTTTCTTTTTTGCAATAAATATTTGCAATTATAATCATTATATAGTATAATAAATATCCCAATAAAAAGAAAAAATATATGATAGCGGAGCAAATTGGAACCCACAAAGCCGTAGGGGACGACCTTCCGGGCGTCCCGTTTTAACCACAGTTTATGCGGGTCGTCGGGGGCGCCGACATCTACAGTATTTCATTGGCATTACTTTGCTAACTATTATTCATCAAAGGAGGTTTACAGCATGATATTTGATGCGGCTACAAAAAAAGTTCATATTTCTGCAGAGGAACTCTGCCGCACTGTTGTAAACCATGCAAGCATTGATAAAAGGGGCATTGGTATTTTTACCGACAGCGGCAAGGTTACCGAATATTTTGAGCACAAGCACGGCCTTGCCTATGAAAGTGATGTCCCCGTTTGCCGCACGGTTAGCCGTGGCGGAATTTTCTACTCAATAAGCGGCGTTTGCGACGGTATTATTCGCCGCGACGGCAAAGTTACCGTGTGTGTAAACCGCACGGTTAACGGATACACCTCAAATATAACTGCTGATATGGCGGCGGAGGCAATTGGCAACGCGGTAACGCTTGCGCATATTGTCGCAGAGAGCGAAATGCTTGTCAGCATTACATTTTTGGTTACTTTTTATCACAACAAAAACGACATTAAGCATATAGAAAAGACCTTTACCAAGCAGGAAATGGCATCGGCGTTTTACCGATTGCTTGACATGCATCGCCCATTTGCCGCGCTTGAGGCGGAGAGGGTGTGTGTGCGCATTCCCGAGGCAAAGGATATGGCTTTCCCATACCGTGAGATGCGCTCACAACAGCGTGATTTTATGGTGGAGGTGCTCCGCGCGGTAAAAACTCACTCAAAGGCGATTATCGAGGCGCCAACGGGAACGGGCAAGACAATGGCGGCGCTTTTTCCCGCGCTCAAGGCGCTTGGAAACGGCTATGTCGATAAAATTTTCTATTTTACATCCAAAACCACTACCGCAATTTCTGCAATCGAGGCGGCAAAGCGCATTAGCCAAAAAGTAAAAATTCGCGCCGTGCATGTCAGCGCAA
>JAZQWE010000174.1:0-3990 GCA_045632225.1 Eubacteriales bacterium
TTTAAGCGGCGGTATTTAACATTAAACGCCGTAATTTGATCCGCTGTTTAGGGATGCCTCAATACGCAACAAACGATTATATTTTGCAACTCTTTCACTTCTGCAAGGTGCGCCGGACTTTATAAACGGGGCGTTTGTACCAACTGCCATGTCTGCAATTGTTGTATCCTCGGTTTCGCCTGAACGGTGGGATAGTACATGTTTGTAACCGTTTTCTTTCGCGAGTGTGATTACATTCAAGGTTTCGCTGACTGTCCCGATTTGATTTGGCTTGATTAAAATTGCGTTTGCGGCACTTGATTCTATACCGGTTGTTAAGCGTTTTGAGTTTGTGACAAACAAATCATCACCCACAAGCATTGTACTTGCCCCTATTTTTTTAGTAAGCGATGTCCATCCCGAAAAATCACTTTGGTCAAGAGCATCTTCAATTGAAAGAATTGGATATTTTTTAACAAGATTTTCCCAATATTCAATAAGTTCGTTGCCACTCAAATGATTGCCACGCTTGGGCATAATATATTTTTCACCGTTAAACCATTCGCTACTTGCTGCATCAAGTGCTATTTTTACAGCATCTGTGTCATATCCGGCGTCGACAATTGCTTCACAGATAAGTTTAATAGCATCCTCGTCACCGTCAAGATTTGGAGCATAACCGCCTTCGTCACCAACGGCTTTGCTTAATCCTTTTTTCTCAATGATTTTACCAAGAGAATGGTAAATTTCCGCACCGATTCTGATTCCTTCTGAAAAACTCTCCGCTTTACACGGTAAAATCATAAATTCTTGAATGTCAACATTATTTGATGCATGTGCACCGCCATTTAAAATGTTCATCATTGGTACGGGCAATCTTTGCGCCGAAATACCGCCTATATACTTAAATAATGGAATATGATATGAATTTGCCGCCGCTCTTGCGCAAGACATTGAAACTGCTAAAATGGCATTTGCACCAAGTTTTGATTTATTTTCGGTACCGTCAAGTTCGCACATGATCCTATCAATTTCAAATTGCTCAAATGCCGATACTCCCGCGAGTGCCGGTGAAATCTTTTTATTTATATTGCAAACTGCATCAAGAACCCCTTTACCGCCATACCGTGTATTTGATTTGTCGCGTAGTTCGTGCGCTTCGAATTTACCCGTTGAAGCCCCTGAAGGAACGCTTGCTGTTCCTATTGTTCCGTCACTCAACATCGCCACAGCTTCAACTGTGGGATTGCCTCGCGAGTCGAGAATTTCTCTTGCACATACTTTTACGATACTAACCTTACTCATTTTACCCTCCTGATTGATACTGATAATATTATTATCAAAAAAACTGTAAACATTCTCTAAAATACGAATAAATCCGCGCTTTAATAAGCATATAATGATAGAAAACAGAATTTGAGGTGTAATATGATAATACATAAGGTTAGTCCAAGCGACACTATTTATTCAATTGCAAAGCAATACAGCGTTCCGGAAATCCGCATTATTACTGACAATAGAATAAATCCATCTAAGAAACTTACAGTAGGACAGTCACTTATAATATGTAAGCCGATAAAAACTTGTACAGTTCGCGGCGGTGACTCGTTAAAAAGTATAGCAACTCAGCAAGGTATAGATGTTTTAACGCTGTTACAAAATAATCCGAATATTCTGCGTGACGGTTTGACCTTGTCACAAACGCTGAATATTTCATACGGTGAGAAAAGATTAAGACAAATTGCCGTGTCGGCATACACGGGCATGGCATCTGTTGATGAAATTGAAAGTTGTTTGCCGTTTGTTTCGATTTTGATAGTCCAAAATCGCGCTAGAATTAACGACGGTGATATTTTAATTTCAAACGAATCGGGAAAAATATCCGAGTTGGCAAAAAGTTACCGAGCTATTCCTATTTTATCTATAGAATGTCTTGATGAAAGAGGTATATTTAGCTCAAATTGTTATCGCAAGATATTTGATTCGCCAAACGAAACAGAAAAAATAATCAATAACATTGTAACTGCAGTCAATTCAAACGGTTTTTCAGGGGTTGAATTTTCAACTTTCGGCGTTACTGAAGTAGAAAAACAAAAATTTGCTGATTTTTATGTTAAACTGTACAAACGATGCAAAGAAAATCATTTGCTTTGTACTTCATCGTTGATTCCAATAAATACTTTTAATTCAGTTGACGAAAAGTTGCTTAAAAATTCTGATTTTTCATCACTTTGGAACTATATCTGGGATGACGGTGCTAAACCTTCTCATATGGCTCCGCTTGATAAAATTGAAGAATGTATTGAAAACGAAATTGTATCAAAAAATCGCGAAAAAATATTACTTGGTATTCCTACTTTTGGAGTAGATTATTTAAAAAATACCGTTGGTGTTAAAAAGAATGTAGTAAATACGGTTGACACCTTAAATAAAATCAGTGCTGAAATTATATATGACGATGCTGTGGCGTGCCCGTATATTAAATATGAAGAGAAGAAAGTTAAAAACAATTCAAAACATGTTTTATATTTTGAAGACGCGAGTTCTATATCAGAAAAAATGAAACTTGTTGAAAAGTATAATCTTTATGGAATAAACATAATGTCGCTTGACTTTGAGTTGCCTCAATTATGGCATATAATCAATCAAATGTATGATATTTTGAAATATTAAAAATTACAAAAACGCGAGATTTTCTCGCGTTTTTGTATAAATTGAGGTTGTTATGTGAAGAAATTTTTTACATATTGTTAAAAAAATATTTTTTTCGCTTTTTCTATTGCAAATTTGACAAATACATGGTATATATAATATTAGGGAAAAATTGTTTTTCAGTAAAAAACTAAAATAATAATATATATTTAGGAGATTTGATCAATGACCAAAAACATTCATGTCAACAAATGGATTGACGAAATGGCTGCTATGACTCAGCCTGACAAAATCGTTTGGATCGATGGCACCGAGGAGCAGGCTAACGCTCTTCGCGATGAGGCTTGCGCATCCGGCGAAATTTTCAAGCTTAACCAGGAAAAGCTTCCCGGTTGCTACCTCCACAGAACTGCTGTAAATGACGTTGCTCGTGTTGAGGACAGAACCTTTATCTGTACCGAAACCAAGGAGCAGGCTGGTACCATCAACAACTGGATGGATCCCAAGGAATGCTATGAAAAGCTCGGCAAACTCTACACCGGCTCCATGAAGGGCAGAACCATGTATGTTATTCCCTACTCCATGGGTATCGTTGGCTCTGACTTTGCTAAGTACGGTATTGAACTTACCGACTCTATCTATGTTGTACTTAACATGCTCATCATGACCAGAGTTGGTAACGATGTTCTTGAAGCACTTGGCGAAAACGGCGACTTTATCAAGGGCCTCCATGCAAGAGCTGATATTGATGCTGAAAACCGTTACATCTGCCACTTCCCCCAGGACAATACCATTTGGTCCATTAACTCCGGTTACGGCGGAAACGTTCTTCTCGGTAAGAAGTGCTTCGCTCTCCGTATTGCATCCTACCTCGGTAGAAAAGAAGGCTGGATGGCTGAACACATGCTCATTCTTGGCGTTCAGTATCCCAACGGCGATGTTAAGTACATCTCCGCTGCATTCCCCTCTGCTTGCGGTAAGACCAACCTCGCAATGCTCATTCCTCCCCAGGTTTACCAGAACCTCGGCTACAAGGTATGGTGCGTAGGTGACGATATCGCTTGGCTCCGTGTTGGTAAGGACGGCAGACTCTGGGCAGTAAACCCTGAAAACGGCTTCTTCGGCGTAGCTCCCGGTACTAACCTCAAGTCCAACCCCAATGCTCTTTACACTACTATGAAGAACACCATCTTCACCAATGTTGTTCACAATGTTGATGACAACACTGTTTGGTGGGAAGGTCTTGACAACAATCCTCCTGCAAATGCAATTGACTGGAAGGGTAACAAGTGGGATTACACCAAGTACGACAAGAAGGACAAGTCTACTTGCGGCGCTCATCCTAACTCCCGTTTCACA
>JAZQWE010000175.1:0-5191 GCA_045632225.1 Eubacteriales bacterium
TATATAATGCATCTTCCCCCTCGAGCGCAAAAACGAGTCGACAGTATTTTGCACTAAAAAACGCAAAAATGTTAATATAATTATACTTTTTGGTGCATTTTTCCTCTGTTTGCTCTGATGATGCCTATTATTCATGTTATATGTTTAATTTTATTAAACATTTTGAAGGTGTTTAATCATGCATATCATCGCTTTAGCACACCATAATTTTTTATACATAATAAACAAAAACCGCATCTTTTTTTCTACAAATGTACAGATTGCACAACATGCACAAAGAACTTTACTCGCCGCACAGCACTCACGCCGCATATCCCATAAAAGTTCTAATATTTATTGTTTTATTATAATATCGACGAATAAAAAATCCCGTTTTGGATGAGTTTCCAAAACGGGATTTTATTTTTATTTTTATTATTCTTCGGGGATTTCATGGTCATGCTCTTCGTCATGTCCCATAATTTCCTCTGCCTCTTTGATAACGGGATGGTCAATTCCCTGCTTTTTGTAGTAATCCGCAAGCGCACACTTAACCGCTTCTTCTGCAAGAACAGAACAATGTACTTTAACCGCAGGAAGACCGCCAAGCGCATCGATAACAGCCTTATTGGTGAGTGCAAGCGCATCATCAATACTCTTACCCTTAATCATTTCAGTAGCCATGGAAGATGTAGCAACAGCCGCACCGCAACCGAAAGTCTTGAACTTAACATCAACAATAATGCCGTTTTCAATCTTGAGATACATCTTCATGATGTCGCCACACTTGGCATTACCAATCTCACCGATACCGTCGGCATCCTCTATAATACCCACATTGCGAGGATTCGCAAAATGGTCCATTACTTCTTCGCTGTAAAGCATACTCATAGTTTTATATCTCCTTATACCTTTGCCTTTTTAGCCACTTCCTCATAAAGGGGGCTCATGTCGCGCAATCTTTGAATGATGGGCGGCAGTTTTTCAAGGATGTAGTCAGCATCCTCTTTGGTTGTTTCAGTAGAAATAGAAAGACGGAGCGAGCCGTGTGCTCTTTCGTGAGGCACGCCAATAGAAAGCAATACATGGGACGGGTCAAGCGATGCAGAAGAGCATGCCGAACCGGTTGAGCATGCAATTCCTGCAAAATCAAGAAGAAGGAGCATGCTTTCGCCCTCAATAAACTCAAAGCCGATATTTACATTGCCAGGGAGTCGCGCATCGCCGCGGGGACCGTTGAGAGTGCTGTACGGCACTTTCTCAAGAATTTCATCAATAAGGTAGTCGCGGAGTTTTGCAACCTTTTCCATTTCGCCAAGGCGTGCAATCGCATTTTCCATAGCGGTTGCAAGTCCGACAATATAAGGCATGTTTTCGGTTCCGCCGCGCTTTGAGCGTTCTTGGCCGCCACCGTCAATAAGGTTGTTAATACGAATACCTTTTTTCACATAAAGCGCACCAATACCCTTGGGAGTGTGAATTTTATGTCCGGAAAGCGCAAGCATATCAACGCCGAGCGCCTTTACATCAACGGGGATGTTGCCGATAGCCTGAACAGCATCGGTAAACATAATCGCACCGTGTTCATGTGCAATCTTTGCAATCTCCGCAATAGGTTCAATGGTGCCGATTTCGTTATTCGCAAGCATTACCGACACAAGCGCAGTCTTGTCGCTGATTGCCGCTTTAAGTTCATCAAGCGAAACCACACCCTTGTCGTCAACACCGAGATATGTCACATCAAAGCCGTCTTTTTCAAGTGATGCGCATGCATGAAGCGCCGCATGGTGCTCAATTTTGCTTGTGATAATATGGGTTCTACCCTTCTGTCTGCCGGCATAAGCGGCACCTTTTATCGCCCAGTTGTCAGCCTCACTACCGCAGGAGGTAAAGAAAATCTCCTTTGCATCAGCGCCAAGACAAGCGGCAATTCTGCCTCTTGCATCCTCAAGCGCCAAAGCCGCTTCGCGTCCCTTCTCATGAAGGCTCGACGGATTACCCCACTTCTCGGTAAGGTAGGGCATCATCGCATCCAGTACCTCACGCGAAACGGGAGTGGTAGCCGCGTTATCGGCATAAACAAATCTTTTCATTAGTTTATATCTCCTCGTGCTTTCTCTTGCACCAATATCATTCCATCATATTATTTTATACTGTATTTAAACGAAATGCAAGTAATATTTAAAGATTTTCCATATTTTTTAGTTTTATCGGCTTTTATTGACTTTTCTTTGTTTATATTTTATACTACTTAAAGAAATAATAATACCGTATTTCAAAAAAGGAGCATTTTAATGCACAAAATAGGTATCGACCTCGGCGGCACAAATATCGCCGCAGGAATAGTGGATGAAAACTGCAAAATCATTTTAAAGAGTTCCGTCCCCACATGCGCAAACCGACCCAAGGAAGAAATCATAGATGACATAGTAGCGCTTTGCCGCTCTCTCATCGAAGAGGCAAAACTCTCGCTTTCCGATATTGATGCAGTTGGCATTGCGGTCCCCGGCGGAGTAAACGAAAAGAGCGGTGAAATCCTCTTCACGCCAAACATTCCGTTTTCGGGCATAAATATCTGCGAAATCCTTTCCCAAAAATTCGGCGGCATAAAAGTCGGTGTTGCAAACGATGCAAACGCGGCAACGCTTGCCGAAGTAATGTGCGGCGCGGCAAAGGGCGCTGACAACGCGGTTATGATTACGCTCGGCACGGGTGACGGCGGCGGAATTGTAATCGACAAAAAAATATACAGCGGCTCAAACGGACTTGCGGCAGAAATAGGCCATTTTGCAATCAACTACGGCGGCGAAAAGTGCGGTTGCGGCAGACGCGGATGTTTTGAGGCATACGCCTCCGCCACAGCGCTCATCCGTATGACAAAGGAAGAACTTGACAAGTGCTTTATGTCGGGCGAGGCAACGCTCATGGCTGAAAACTCCCGTATCAGCGCGCGCACTCCGTTTGATGCTTTCAAAGAAGGGGATGCCGCGGCGGCAAGAGTTATTGAGGAATACACCTCATACCTTGCAAACGGCATTTCATCGCTGATAAACATTTTTCAACCCGATGTATTCATCATCGGCGGCGGTATCTCGGGAGAGGGACAGTTCCTCATCGACCTTTTGCAGCCGAAAATCGACTTGGAAGACTTTGCACGCAACGCAAAAATGCGCACCCGCGTTTGTACCGCGCTATGCGGTAACGATGCAGGTATAATCGGCGCGGCATTCGCCGTTTGAGGTAAAAAATATGAAACTCAACACCGTTTTTAAACTCATCGGACTTTCACTGTTTTTCGTCGCGCTCATGCTTTTCATGCTTTCGCAAAATGAAAAAATTGAGCCGGTGGTTGTACTCTTCCCCGTGGCTTTCGGAACAACGCTCGCGCTCAGCGGCGCGTGCCTTATCACGGGCGAAATTATGGCAAAAATCGAAAAACTTGAAGAGCGCGCAAAGCGCCTTGAAGAAGAATTATACAAACTGAAAGAAAAATCAAACAACAAGGAGTAAATATATGTCTTCACTCATTACACTTCGCTCAAGTAACGGAGCATACGAGGTTAAAATTCAACCCCAAAGAGGCGCTAACTGTCTCCGCTTCGAGCACATCCCGTCAGGAATAAGCGCACTCCGCACCTATGACCCCGACTCCATTACCGAACTTGACAACGCCTTTTTGTACGGCACTCCCCTCCTCTTCCCGCCCAATAGAATCAAGGGCGGCAAGTTCACATTTGACGGCAGAGAGTACAGTCTGCCTATTAACGAAGAAGCAACCGGTTGTTTCCTCCACGGCACACTCCATGAAACACCTTTCGAGGTTGTAAGCGCAAGCGAAAACACCGTAATTTGCCGCTATGAAGCAACCAACACATCCCCCTACCTTACATACCCCCACGCTTTCACCTTGCTTGTAAAATACGAACTCTCTGAAAAAGGCTTAAAGTAGACCGTTTCCGTTACAAACAACTCTTCCCTCACAATGCCCCTCGGCCTTGCATTCCACACCACATTTGCAATGCCGTTTATAAAAGGCGGCAAGGTAGAAAATATCAAAATGGCACTCCCCGTCGGCGAGGAATATGACCGCGATATGACCGATTTCTCAATGACATGGGAAACCGTAAAAGACACCGAATTCCACGAAAAACTCGCAAACGGCGAGGTTGTTCCCGCAGAGCAGTTCATCAGCCGCCACTTCTCCCGTCCAAGCGGTGCTAAACTCCGCCTTACCGATACAGAAAGCGGCTACAGCGTGGTTTATGACGCTGATGACAGTTTCAAATACTGGATGGTTTACAACGGCGGAAATCCGGACTTCCTTTGCGTTGAGCCTCAGACATGGATTAACAGCGCTCCTCAAGCTCCCGCAAAAATGGGCGATGTAAACATTATCGGCATTAAAGCCGGCGAAACACGCGACTTTGTTACATATATGTATATAGAAAAATAATCCGAGAGCCATGCAAATTGCATGGCTCTTTTTTATTTCTTCATCGTGCGAAGTGCGTTAAGCACAGCGACAAGGCACACACCCACATCTCCAAACACAGCCAGCCAAAGATTTGCATATCCAAATGCCGCAAGCATAACTATCAAAAGTTTTACCGCAAGTGAGAAAACAATGTTTTCGTGCACTATTTTCATCGTTTTCTTCGCAACACCGATAGCAACCGGCAATTTTTCAAGATTTTCTCCCATTATAACGGCATCCGCCGCCTCAAGCGCCGCCGCAGAGCCGATACCGCCCATGGCAACACCTACATCTGCCATTACCAAACACGGCGCATCGTTTATTCCGTCGCCTACATATACAACGCAGTTTTCACCTTTAATTTTTTCAAGGGTGTCCGCTTTATCCGCGGGTAAAAGTTCGGCATAAACATTTTTAATACCAACTTCACTTGCAACAGACAAGGCTATTTCGCGTCTGTCACCGCTAAGCATAGCCGTATTTACAACTCCAAGCGTTTTAAGTGCACAGAGTACGCTTTTCGATTCACTTTTTACGGTATCCGAAAAAGTTGCGCTACCTAAAAATCTGCCGTTTTTCGCCACATAGATACTACTTCCCAAAAGGGTTGCTTTGGTACACTCAATTTCGTTTTCGCTCATCAGCAAAGCGTTACCCGCAAGGTAAACATCCTTGCCCGCTTTTACGCAAACACCTTTTCCGTGGAGAGTTGCGGCGTTTTCAATCTGCACATTTTGC
>JAZQWE010000176.1:0-2265 GCA_045632225.1 Eubacteriales bacterium
ATAGCGGAAAGAATCGCAGATCAAAAACTTGCCGCCATCGTGCCGCAAATACAAGCGGCGGCGTTGCAGCAAGCAAGGGACGATTTGTTGCGTGCCATTGCGGTTGACGTGGAAACAGTTGTAGAAATAGCATTCCATAACGGTGAAAAAATATGGCGGGATAGCAGAACGCAAAAGGCAGTTGCGGAGAGCATTATGCGGGAAATCCGAAAGCGACTTGACCACTTTTCAATCTAAATATACGGCAAAGTGGCGGTTCTATTTCAGAACCGCCATACTACGTTGTATTCACTTTAAGTTGCCGCCTTCTGCGGGTGTTTGCCGAAGTTAGGAAAGGTTTTCCGAAACCATTCATCCACAAACTTGCGAGGACTTTTCTGTCCTCTTGCTTCCTCTATGACCGTGTGGAGTTGCGCCATCAGTTCGGCGGCGTTGTCTTGACAAGCAATGTATGCGCCGATTCTGTCATAGGTGATATAGGGGGACTTGCGCTTTTTGGGTGCTTCAATAATGGTTTTCATATTTGGAAAGCGCATAGAGAACTTGTCATAGACATTAAATTCTTTGCTGCCCATATCGTTTGCCTTTACACTAAAACGATAGGTCATATAAAGAGTGTTGGTCTGCCAGTCGAAGTAATACCCAGTAGAGGGAATGCGGATTTTAGCCATTAGAAACAACTCCTTTCTGATTTTCCGAAGCGGGGTTTAGCATTCCTCTGATCGCCTGTTCCTTCTTACTTTCGTTCTGTTGGGTAAAAGAGGACTTGTTATAAGGGTCTTTATACTTGCTGAGAAACCAACTTCTAACGTAAATAGGTGGTGCTTTTTTGAAAACTGATTCAGCAAGCACATTGTCAAATTCATCCAGCATTTTCTGCTGATTTTCGTCTTCTTCATAAAATTTAATAAAGGCTTTCATAACGTCATAGTTTAGACCCTTATATGTATTCTTGCTGGATTCATTTAGTTTTTTAATTTCAAAAGTAAAACCGGGCAGGGTCGCTTTCAGTTCCATATACTTTGTGAATTCGGGAGTGCCAAGTTGTCCAGCCTTCTCTGCAAACTTTGGAGCAACATATACCTTTTCTTTCTCAATATCAATAACATACAGCTTTTTCATAATTTGTCCTTTCTGGCTGATAGCCTATCGCATAATTTTGTAAGATGATGTAAATGGGATGTAAAGGTTTGTGCACTTACCTTGTGACAACATAATATCACATACGAAAATTGTAGTAAATTCGCATAATAAACAACTATAAAAACGAATTAGACGTATCCGAGGATTAAAAAGCAAGCAACTTTTAGCAAGCAAAAATAAGCGATTTGCCGCAATTTTCGGCGATAATTTAACTGCAAATTGCACAAAAATGCAAAATTGCTTTCTGCCGTGGTTTATTTATCGAAAGATACATTCAGTTGTAAAATGATGTGTGCGTAATGTAGGTATATGTAAACGTGATGTATAGCGGATGTAAATTGGTCAACAAAAGATGTAGGCGAGATGTAAAAAGTCGTTGCGCCGCCGTAGGTTTTTGTATTATTATAGGTCAACACTTTGGTCAACAACATAGAAAAATGCAAGGGAAAACAGTAAATTGCCCTTGCATTCTGCATTATGATTTGGTATAATAATGTTGTAAAAACTACTGCAAATCAGTGCTATATCAGAACATTTTATGCGTTCCAACTTATCCAAGTTTGGTATCGCGCTTGAATGGGGTTCAAGAGGCCTCGAGTTCGAATCTCGACACTCGGACCAATAAAACCGAAAGAGTAAATACTCTTTCGGTTTTATTTTTTTAATTGCAGAATGAACTCGAGGCCTCTTGAATTACAATCTCTGGCCGAAAGCAGTTGCACGAAGTGCATACTGCTTCGAGTTCGTAGAAAGACAACCACCCAATATGCCGGTGGTCTTGACTTAATCCATTGAATATTCTCTTTATATGACGAAGCAGCTACTTCCATACACTTCTCAATGGTACTATCGAACCAATCGCTGACTACTTCATAATTCTCGTTACAACAAAATAAGTAGTATTCATCATTTTTGGAATATGTACCGTTATTCAATGAAATCGCTCAAAGCGCGATGAAATCCAAGCATTGCTCGGATGAGATCTGCTTCGCAGATGAAATTAAATCCACCCACCACCGCATCGATTTTATCCGACTGCAAGGAGGATTTCATCATTAAGGATGATTTCCCCCACCCACAAGGGTGGATTTAGTTGAAAAGACCGTGATTGTATCACAATCA
>JAZQWE010000177.1:0-6150 GCA_045632225.1 Eubacteriales bacterium
AGGACTTTGGCGTTGTCCTTTATGCTGCTGCGGTCGTCATGCTGCTTTTGGTGCTTGTCATCGGTACAGACCTTGGAAGCGGTGCAAAGCGCTGGCTTGATTTTAAGATTTTTACCGTTCAGCCCTCCGAGATCGCCAAGACCGCCTTGGTTCTGGTCCTTGCAAAATACATGACCAAATATGAAAAAAAGATCACCTCCACGCATCGCTTTGGCGGAAACTTCCGTTACGGAGTATTTTATCCCGGAATTTTTATTCTGATTCTGCTTTTGCTTGTCGCGGCAGAGCGTCATATTTCCGGACTGATGATTATCGGTATGCTGGGAATTTCGGTTATGTTTATGGGTGGAACGAGATTGCGTTGGATCTTTTTGATCGGGGGCGTAATCGTTTCGGCAGCGTGTCTTTTGGTGTTGGTTTCCGACTATGCGCAGGCGCGTGTCGCCACTTGGCTCTTTATTGATGATGCCGATCCGCTCGGCTCTGCATGGCAGACACTGCAAGGACTTATGGCAATCGGCTCGGGTGGCCTCTTTGGTACGGGACTGGGGAACAGCCGTCAAAAATTCGGCTACGTTTCACAGCCGCAAAACGACTTCATCTACACCATTGTTTGTGAGGAGCTTGGCTTTGTCGGTGCATTCCTTGTCATCGCTCTGTTCGCACTTTTTGTATGGAGAGGATTTTACATCGCACGCCATGCACCAAATCGTTGCAACGCGCTCATCGTTTATGGCTTGACCTTCAAGGTCGCGCTACAGGTGATATTGAATATTGCTGTTGTTACCAATTCAATGCCAAATACCGGCATTTCACTCCCGTTTTTCAGTTATGGCGGTACCGCTATGGTGGTTCAACTTGCTGAGATGGGCACTTTGCTTGCCATATCGCGGCATACTCTTGAAAAGAAATAGTTTTCTACATTTATTATATATATCGCTTCGCGAGAACAAACTAAAGGTCAAGAAAGGTCAAAAAATATGCGAGTTTTGATGACTGGCGGCGGCACGGGTGGACATGTATATCCCGCGCTTGCAATCGCTTCTGTGATAAAACAAAATAACCCCGATGCCGAAATTGCTTTTGTTGGCACAAAGACCGGAATGGAAAATAAACTTGTCGGCGCGGCAGGGTATAAAATGTATCATGTTGATGTAAAAGGTTTTAGAAGAAGTTTGTCGCTTCAAAATTTTAAGGCATTGTATCTTGCGCTTGTTTCTCCCGAAAAGGCGAAAAAAATCATCAAAGAATTTAAACCCGATATCGTTATCGGCACCGGCGGATATGTGTCATGGCCCATTCTTGTTGCCGCTTCTAAACTCGGCGTTCCGAGTGCGGTGCATGAGTCAAACGCGGTGCCCGGTGTAACCGTGCGCAAACTCGCCGCTTATGTTGACAGGGTATATGTCAACTATGAAGAGAGCATAGATTTGCTTTCACACAAGGAAAAAGCGCTTCGCGTTGGATGCCCGCTTCGACTTGATTTTGAGGCTCTGGATAAGAAAACTGCGCGTAAAATGCTTGGTGTTGATGAAAACGCCAAGATGATTTTGTCATTTGGCGGCTCACTTGGGGCAGAGCAAGTTAACTTTGCAATGCTTGATTTTATGGAGGACTATGTGGCAAAGCATAGTGATGTTTTGCATGTGCATGCCACCGGTTCTATCGAGTGGGAGATTGCCAATGGAATATTTAAAAGCAAAGGTCTTGATAAGTGTTCCAACATAAAACTCGTTGAGTACATAAACGATATGCCCCTTCAAATGGCAGCGGCGGATGTTGTAATAAGCCGCTCCGGCGCTAATGCGGTTTCCGAACTTGCGCTTCTTAAAAAGGCGGCAATACTGATTCCTTCGCCCAATGTAACTGATAACCAACAGTTTAAAAATGCAAACGCAATTGCAAAGCATGGCGGTGCACTTTTGATTGAGGAAAAAGACATAACACGCGAAAAAATAGCGGATATGATAACCTCTGTTTTGGAGAACAAGGACAAACAAAATGATATGGGCAAAAAGATTTATTCCTTCGCTGTGCCCGATGCAAACAAGCGCATTTATGAAGATTTGTGTCGCTTGATGAGTCGATAAAGGTCAAATAAGGTCAAAGAATGGAGGCGAATTGCAATGCCGCAGAACAAGCATGGACAACAAAATAATCGCACTTCGCCGTCATTTACTGTGCATGACGAGATTAAACGCGACCGTCGAATGCGGCGTAACGCCCAAATGCGTAAAGTGCGCGCAAAGACCTATAAAGCGATAACGGCACTTTTGTGTGCGGTTTTGTTTTTGGTAACTGTATTTGCAATCGTTTTCGCTGTTACCCGAGTTGAAACTGTGATTGTCAGCGGAAACGCAAGATATACTGCAGAAGAAATTCTTTCGGCATGTGAAGTTGAGGGTGCGGTAATGCCACTACTTACCGATGTGGCTGTCGGAAAAAAAGTGATTGCTGTGTGTCCGTATGTTGACCGTGTAGAACTAAAAAAGACATACCCGTCAACGCTTGAAATTGTGGTAAGTGAAGCAAGTGCCGTATACACGGCTGTTATACGCGGTAATCGCTATTCCCTTGATAAAGATTTGCGTGTTATTGATACAGCGCAAAGTAAAGAGGGTTTGATTGAACTTGCATTGCCTGAGGTTGCTACAGCGGTGGAGGGAAAACAAATTGAGTTTTACGATGCGGCAAGCGAAGAACGCGTATTTGAACTTCTCACCTCGTTTTTTGACGATGAAAACGCGCTGCCGCTCACATCGCTTAATCTTACCAATCGATTCAGCATTAGCGGTACCGTGGGAAATAGCGTAAAAATCAACTTTGGTGATTATAATAATATTTCTCTCAAACTCAATGCCGCAAAGCAACTGCTTCAAAAAGCAAACGAGAAAAAATCACCGCGAACACTCATAAATGTATCGGTCTTGAAAGGAAATGGGCCGAGCGTAATATTTGATTACGAGGGCGAGTTCTAAACTCGCCCTTATATTTTTTAATATTATAATAATTATTTTGCTGAAAATACTTGCAAAATATTAAATAATAGTTTATTATATTAATATATACCCCAAAAAGGCAGAATAAAAAGATTTTAACATAGATTTTGGAGGATTTGAAAATGAGTTTTGAACTTGATGAAGCGCTTGACAGTGGTGTTTCCATTAAAGTTGTCGGCGTAGGCGGCGGCGGTAACAATGCTGTTAACAGAATGGTTGCTACCGATATTCGCGGTGGTGACTTTATCTGCGTAAATACTGATAAACAGGTGCTTGTTAACTCCGGTGCAACTCAAAAGGTTACAATCGGCGAAAAGATTACTCGCGGCTACGGCGCAGGTGCAAATCCTGAAGTTGGTAAGCGCGCGGCAGAAGAGAATATTGATGATATCAAGAACGCTCTTGCGGGCTCCGATATGGTGTTTATTACCGCAGGTATGGGCGGCGGTACCGGTACCGGTGCAGCTCCCATCGTTGCTAAGGTTGCAAGAGAGATGAACATTCTCACCGTTGGTATTGTTACCAAGCCTTTTGGTTTTGAGGGCAAGAGAAGAATGGATCAGGCAGAGGTTGGTATTGAAAACCTCCGCGAGTATGTTGACTCCCTCATCGTTATCCCCAACGAAAGACTCAAGCAGGTTACTGACGAACGCATCACTCTCGCTAATGCTTTCAGCATTGCAGACGATGTTCTCCGTCGCGGTGTGCAGAGTATTTCTGAACTTATCAGCGTTCCCCAGTTTATCAACCTTGACTTTGCAGACGTAACTGCAATCATGAAGGACGCAGGCAATGCTCACATGGGCGTTGGTAGCGCAACCGGTAAGGACAAGGCGGTTCTTGCGGCAAAAGCGGCAATTTCCAGCCCACTTCTTGAAACCTCTATTGAAGGCGCAACCGGTATTCTTATGTGCATCACCGCTTCTCCCGACATCGGACTTGAAGATGTTGATGTTGCTTCTCAGATGGTTGCAAGCGAGGCTCATCCCGATGCAAATATCATCTGGGGTGCGGCACTCGACCCGAGCCTTGAGGATGAAATGCGCGTAACAATCGTTGCTACCGGCTTTAAGAAGGACAAGTCTGAAAAAGTACACGGCAACCCCAAGCCTGCGGATGTTTCTGCTCCCAAGGTTCAGGATGTTCCCGTTGCCGACGAACCCGCAAAGGTTGCTGATGACGATGACGATATCGGCAGTCTTATCAATATGCTTCGCGGCGGCAGATAAAATTACATAAACAAAAAGCAGACCGAGAGGTCTGCTTTTTTTCACGCTTTTCTTGGCTTTGCATATACTGAAAGTGAAGGGGAGTGCTTTTATGTATGAAAACATAAAAATAGGAATTATAGGCGGCGATATGCGACAAATTTCGCTGTGCAGACGCTTATCGGATATGGGGTTTGATACCTCTGCTTGGGGGCTACACAACAAGTCTGATATAGGCAAAGCGAAGCGCGTTGATGAGTGGCAAAAGGCCATTTATGATAGCCGTGCGGTAATATTACCGCTTCCTGTTTCAATCGATGCACAAAGGGTTTTTGCGCCTTTTTGTGAAGGGGAGTCGCCCGAAATTTTAAGTGTGTTTGATGCGCTGCCAAACGATACTTTGCTTCTCGGCGGTAACTTGGATGAACTTACAAAGCATGTTGCAAAAAACAAAGACATTCCACTTTTTGACTATTTTGACTGTGAAGAACTAAAGATAAAAAATGCGGTTCCGACGGCAGAAGGTGCGATAGAAATTGCTATGAGGGAAACCCCGATAACGCTAAACGGAGCAAGGGTTTTGGTCTGCGGTTACGGCAGAATAGGCAAGGTGCTATCTGGACTTTTAAAGGGACTTGGTGCAAGTGTTTATGTATCTGCAAGACGGAATGACGATATTGCATATATCACAGTAAATGGCAATAAGCCGGTTTGCTACGGAAGTGCCGATTTTTTTGAAGCACTTAAAAATGCGGACATTGTTTTTAATACTGTTCCTGCAAAAATAATTGATAAAACCGTGATTGAAAAACTCTCTGCATGTCGGCTTATAGTTGATTTGGCTTCGGGCAAGGGCGGTACTGATTTTGATGCTGCAAAGCGAGCCGGAATAAAAAGTATTCACGCGCTTTCGTTACCCGGAAAGGTTGCGCCGATTACTGCGGGAGAAATAATTTGCGATTGTGTACTTGAAACTTTTGCAAGAGAAGGGGTGATAGCACGGAGATGATTGGATATGCGTTTTGCGGATCGTTTTGCACTTTGTCAAAGTCTTTTTCCGTATTTCAAAAATTAGTGTCAAAGGGTAAAGAACTGTTGCCGATTGTGAGCGAAAATGTTTTTGCTACGGATACAAGATTCGGTACAGCCAAGGACTTTTGCGCCTCGCTTGAAAGCGAAAGCGGGCGAAAAGTTATACATACTTTTTACGATGCCGAACCGCTCGGACCGAAAATCAATCTTGAGGCGCTTGTAATATGCCCGTGTACGGGAAATACGCTTGCAAAAATTGCAAACGGTATCACGGACACGGCGGTAACGATGGCGGCGAAAGCGCATTTGCGCAGTAACCGCACACTCGTGATTGCGCTTGCGTCAAATGATGCTTTGTCGGCTAATTTAAAGAACATAGCAACGCTTTTGCAAAGAAAAAATGTTTATTTTGTGCCGATGATTCAGGATGATCCCACAAACAAGCCGCATTCGCTTGTGGCGGATTTTTCGCGCATTGAAGAAACGCTTGAACTTGCGATGAAAGGGGAACAAGTTCAAAAAATATTTGAATAAAATTGCCATTCATAACAATTCGAATTCGGAAAATAATAATACCAGAGCACACAAAACGGTGTGTTCGATGATATAGATTATTCCACGAAAAGAGGAGAATAAAAATGGCAAGCAACAAGACACTCGTTCCCGAGGCTAAGGCTGCACTTGAACAGTTTAAGATGGAAGCGGCAAATGAAGTTGGCGTAACTCTCAGTCAGGGTTATAACGGTAACCTCACCTCCAAGCAGGCGGGCTCCATCGGTGGCCAGATGGTCAAGAAGATGGTTGAAAAGTACGAAAACGAAATCAAAACCAAATAACAAAAAACAAGTTTTGGATACCCGACGCAAAGTCGGGTATTTTTTGTTATATATTATATAATTATATTATAATAT
>JAZQWE010000178.1:0-7571 GCA_045632225.1 Eubacteriales bacterium
CCGTCACCGTCTATGTCTACACTGTCATAACGGTATCCTGTTTGGGTGCCGGAAATTAATTTAATTGAAGTGACAGCGTCCATAACGTTTACCACGCCGTCACCGTTAGAATCGCCTGCGATATGCGGATTTTTTGGGAAAACTACCTCTGCAGAAGAAAACGATACGTAATTTTCTCCACCTGCCGCCATTGCAATAACGGACATTGCAGTAAGCATTGCGAGGCATAAAAAGATTGATATTACTTTTTTCATCGTTGTTCTCCTTTACTTCAAATTAACCTTAAGCCAAGTTGCGGTATCTGTAGTAGACGTACCGTTGATTCTATCGTCCACATCAAGTCCAATGTCAACCAAGCCGGGACAAACGCGGATAAATTCGCCATCAAGACCAAGCTGTTTTCTGTCTATGCGAACTTCATAAGTTCTACCGCCGGTAACACCCTTGTTTGTATGCGAAACACCGGTGATTCCGGGATTAACACCGTAACCGACTTTTATGTCATAGTATCCGCTTGGGGTTGCAATTTTAACATAGTTGTGGTCGCCGCTTTCGTATGCGCTGTCCACACGGTCGATACCGATATAGATGTAGTTATCATCATACGCAAATCTAAATGTAGACTGAAGTGTGCGTTTTTGACTTCCTACAAAAAAAGCATCTCTGATATACTTCCATTCCTTCAAGTTACCGTCAATGGTAACGGTCTTTTTAGTTGCGTCAATCGTATGATTGAGTCTAAACTTAGCCAAAGTTATGGTATTGTGAAGTGTGGTAACTTCTTGACCATCTTCGTTTGTAGTGGTTACATACTCTCTGCCGGCATATTTCTTATGCGCCATTCCCGCTATTGCAGTATGAGAATCCACAACAGTGGAGAAACTCCAAAATCCTGCCGCTTGATTTTGGAAAGGTTTAAGTTCCGAAGCGGTAGTGATGTTTGAGCCGGTTTTATTGAGAAGCTTCATAGCCATAAGTGAAGAAACATTATAGGTAAGAAGCACCTCGCCCGAATTGAAACGCGAAAGTGTCGGGCCTGCGCCCTTCATAATGTCACCCTGCGTGGTGGCAGGACCTGCTTCGTCAATCGCAAGTTCCTTCCATACACCGTTTGCCTCGGACCATGCCGCGCCAAGGTACATTGAAGTACGCGCAACTGTTCTCTGTTCAACAGCAAGCATAAGTTTGCCGTTTGTAAGTTCAACAACGCCGGGCATCTGTCCGTTAAAAAATTCAACGGTTTTGCCATTTCTTAAAGTAAAATCGCCTGCGCTGTACTGATATACGCGCTTTGCCGCAAAAGTGGTGGAATCTACAGTAACATTTGGCGTCCAAGTTACACCGTTATCACTTGAAGAAAGCATGCCGACACCGCTTGAGCGAATTTCGCTGTTAAATCCGTAAAGCTGAAGCATTGGAGCGATGTGAGTAAAGTAAATTTCAATATTTCCGTTATTACGCTGAATTATATCAGGTTCCCAGCACTGTCCGTAATATATGGGGGTGGGCTCGCTCCAAATAATGTATCCGTTTGAGTTAACATTACCTCTGATTATCTCAAGACGGTTGAGGCTTGCGTAATCGGGATTTGAATAGCCATTACACGGACGAACCGCATATACGCACAAAATACTGCCATCCTTAAGCAAGCAATGATCTGCGTTTGCACCAAGGAATACATCCTCTGTTCCTTTAAGCGGACCCGTTTCATAAGTAAACTTATTTTGGTTCATGTTATAAAGGAATTTTGGGGTGCCCCAATTTACGCCATCGGAGCTTGTTGTGATGAAAATATGGTCGCCGGTCTGATAACGCATATAGGTCATCATATAAAGGTCGTCTTTTACCCTTGTTATACGAGGATAATACGCGTTTTGATAAGAATAATGATCGTCTTCTGTAAGCAATACAAAAGTACTCATATCAAACTCAAGATATGCATTATCGTTATCCGCACTTCCCTCTTCTGAGGAAAGATTGAGTTTGTCAATAGTGGTAAGAACTGCCGCAGGAGTACCGGAAGAAGTAATGCTGTTTGCGGCAGACAACTGAGCAGAAGTTGAAGAAGAATTGTTTGCAACAATTTCCGCTACGTCATAAATAGAAGTTGCATATGCACCGTTTAAACTGTTGCTTTCCGTGTAGTAAACAGTACGCTCGGTTCCGTTTGCATCATAGTACGTAATATACGGACGGGCGGCAATTTCCTTTCCTACAGAATCGGAAGTAATGCCAAGAACGGTGGCTGTATATGTAATGCTTGTAGAATTTTCGCTGTAAGCATTAACACCCGCAACGGTTACACCTGCGGTAACGTCATTTCCGCTCTGCTTTGTCAAAGGAGTAGTGTGACTTGCGTCAAGTGCAAGTACCATACCGTAACCTACACCCGTATCGTATTCGGTTTTAGGAGTAAGTGTGCCATTTGTTCCCTTGCGGTTTGCGGCATTGAGTTTTTCTATTGTTCTCATTAACGCTTTATCAATCTTTGCGGTAAAGCGAAGACCGTAAGGCGCTGATGTACGCATCGCGGCACCGACAAAGTCAAGATCTTCTTCGGTAAAAGGAATAACCGCACCGTAAACCGTGCCCACATATCCGTCGGTCGCCGCATTTGCCACATCAAGTGACTTTGCGGCACTTGATGTTTTAAACCAACCGCAGAACATGCCATCTGCGCTTATGTTAAGTTTAGAAAGTTTGGTAGATGCATCCGACGTTTGAGTCACTACGGTAAGAGTTTTTACCGATGCCGCAGCAGCGCATACCGACAACATCACAACCAAAATTGCTCCTAAAAATAAAGCTAAAATTTTTCTTGCAGCCATATTAATCCTCTCGTTATATTTATCATAATTTTTTTATTTTTTGGTAAATATGCACAAACATATTCGTCTACACATTAAATATATCACAAAATAACACAATTATCAATACAAATAATCTTTAAATAATCTATCGTTTTTTAACTTTTATAATATATATAGAGAGATAGATAGAAAACAAAAACCTCCCATGATTTTCACCACGGGAGGTTTTACTGCTATTTACCGTGTAACAATTCTCAGTGCCCGTACAATGTCAGCAAGACTAAACGCTCCGTCACCATTCAAATCTCCGTTTTCAATACTTTGAGAGTTGGTAAGTGCTTGAAGCATTAGTAATATGTCCGCTATATCAATAACTCTGTCATTGTTAATGTCACCGGCAATGGGTTGTTCAACAATCCACACGCCATCAACCTTTGAAATCATATAACCTTCGCCAACAAATGCCGAGGGATCAAATGTGAACATACCGCCGTTTACGGTGAGTGCACCTATTGTATTGATGCCGAATTCGCCGTTTGATACAAAGTTACCGCCATTGATTGTAAGAGCACCTCTTACCTCAAGTGAATAACCGTCTTCAGCCGCCGCAAATACGAGGGTCTTGCCGGTAATATCCCAAACCTCCGTACCCATTACGGTGATTTTCTTGAGTGCAACAATTGTATCGCCGTCATTTGCCGCCGCAAAAGCATCTGCTAAAGTCAAATACTTAACACCGTTAATCTCTGCCGCTGCCGACGCTTCTCCAATTTCTTCAACAAATTTTTCGCCGCAGTTTTGGCAGGTGTAAGTCTTTATGTACATGCTCGAATTTTCGACAGGAGTGATAACGCCTTCGTCAAACAAGTGACCGATTGCTGCAACAGCCTTTTGTTCAGCAAGAACTTCTCCGCACTCGGAGCAATGCTTGCCTTGGGTAAGACCGTTTTCGGTACAAGTGGGTGCTTTTGCCGCATCTACCACCTCGGTATGTCCGAGTGCTTCAACAGTAGCGCCGCCTTCCAAATAAGTGCAATCTTTACACATCATTACCTCGGTTTTACCCGCATCTGTACAAGTAGGAGCTACCTCAGCTTCGTGCACGTTTGACATAACGTGGTTTTCGTACTGACCGTAGTTGCAAACGGCGCAAATGCGCAAGTGCTGACCCTCGTCATAGCTTTCCCACGTTGTTACACCGTCTGAAGTGTACGGATGGTCATGTACTGTGGAATAAGCATGCTTTTCGGTAATCTTCTTGTTACAAACTTTGCAAGTAGAAGTGTGATAGGTTGCATCCTTGCTTGTAAATGCCGACAAACTGTCGTTATATCCGTTAGCACACTCGTCGGTAATATTTTCGGTAACGGTATAAGGATAACGTCCGTCACTACGTGCGCTATCCTTAACAGTATCGGTAATGCTCTTAGCAAATGCGTGAGTGCCGTAATTTACGGTAGCAGTTGCTTCTTCTGTTACGAAATCACCGAACTTGTAAAGCAAGATTGCACGAGCAAGTGAAGAGGTGCGTCCGTCCTTTTCGCCCGAAACGTTAACTGTCAAATCCTTTACATTTTTAATTTGTACCGATCCGTTTCTTGCAGAAACGCCAAGAGCCGAATTAGACGCAATGTCAACAATTTTTGAGTTATCCTCAAAGTTAACCGTAAGTTTGTCTAACCATGCCTTTGAGCCAACGGTTGTAACATTACCCGAAGCGTCAACTGCCGCGTCATAACCAACATTGCGGTCACCTGTACGGAATGTGTTAACAGCGGAGTTATCCTTAAACGTTACGGTAGAAACGCAATTCTTTGTAAGCGTTGCGGGAAGTGAATCCGTGGTAGACATTGTATACAAGGTGTGAATGAGTGCCGCACAAGTTCTTTCGGTTGCATTGATACTTGCAAAGCCGTCCTCTACCTCAAGTGTAATGTTCTTGTTGGAAACCTCGATATTATCCGCAGAGAATGCACTTCCAAGATAAATTCTCTCAAAGAAATACGGTTTTGCGTTGGTGGAAAGCAAAGGACCGTCTACTTTAACTACAGTAGTATTTGTTTCGGTATCGCTTTCGGTAACGCCGTAAAAACCTGCAAGGAGATAACAAGTTGCATAGTTCTTAACCGCAATGTAACCAAAGTCTACGTTATGCCACTTTGCATAAATGATTGTACGGTAAATGTCAGAGGAGGTACCTTCAAAGAGAAGTCCGTCAAACTTGGTATCGCCGCCAAGCGACATTCTAACGCCCTGCGTGCCGATAACGAAACCGGTAGTAGGAACGCCGTTTGAATCGTATGTATCTGCGGTGAACGTGATGGTGCCGTTCCATTCGGTAAGAGGAGTGCTTGCATCAAGCATAACACCGCCGTTTATGCGAACAGTACCGCCCACGTTCTTAAGGCGCTTAACCGCCTCTCTAACACTTGCTACCTTCTTCTCTACGGTGAGACCGTCCAAAGCATCGTCGCCAACACTTGTTACATTACCTACATAAACTGTGGGAATTTCCGTCTGCGAAGCGTATATTTCGCCGCAGTCAACACAAGGAATGTAATAAGTATCGTCATTCTTTTCCCATACGTAATCGTAACAGTGATTTACAATTACTTCTGCAGCAACTACTTCCGTTTCAACCGAAACGCCTGACGCAGTATGGCATTCTGCATCGTAAACTCTTACAATATACGCATCCGAAGTATGCTTAACGTCTGTAACATCAAAGGTAAGAGTTACAATAGCTCTGTTTGTTAAAGTTGCGCTTGCCGCTCTTACAACTACAACGGTACAAGGCAAAGTATTTGATGCAGTACCGCTAAAGCTTGTAGTACCGGACTCGGTTGCAGGAAGCTTTATCTCGGCTTTTTCAAGCACAAATCCGCTTGGAGCATCCACTTTAAATACCGATGTCGCTATTGGAGAGGTTGCTGTAATAGTTACATTAACAGAAACTGTGTTGTTTGACGCAGTTTTAGGTACCGCAGAGACAACTACGGGAATTTCGGGAGCACCGACCGAGCACTCTTCCCAAACTTTGTCGTTTGCAAAGTCATAGCAATAACAAGTACCGTCAGCTCTTACAACATAAGAGTGCTGATGGAAAGCTTCCTCTGTTTTTGTCTTGCCGCACACCGTGCAAGTATAAGTACGTACGCCCGGCTTTGTCGGAGTGGGTACGGTAGTAATAACGCCATCGTCAAATACACATTCTTCCTCTACATCTTCCGTTACGAGATAGTTGTTTGTATTAACGTTGCTTGCAAGTCCCTGCTCGACAATAGCGTCATCAGCCAAGAAGCTGTGTCTTCCGTACTTTGCGGTAACCGTAGCGGTGGTATTGGATTCAAACTCACCGTTCTTTATGAAGTACATAGGTTTAATAATCGGGTCGGTACGTCTTCCCTCACCTACATATTCGATTACGCCATCGCTGTCGGAAACAAGGATCTCTGTTTTTTCTACATTCTTTATGTAGATTTTACCAACGCTTGCATAAGCGATGTCATCGGAAGTATCATCGGGCGTGCCGTAATCATATGAGTCTGTAATGTTCGAATTACCGTTAAAATGAACACTAAGATAATCAAGATGTGCACTTCCGGTTTCACTTACATTTTGCTGTCCCGTGGTAAAAGTATTCACCTTGGTATTGCCAAAAAGATTGATATAAGATTCGCAGTTTTCGGTAAGTGCATTGTTTAAAACCGAAGACGTTGACATTGCAAACAAATAGTAAACCGTACACGGTTGTGTACGCTTGGTTGCGTTTGCATCGGCATAGCCATCCTGTACATTGAGGATTACGG
Source organism: Eubacteriales bacterium (assembly GCA_045632225.1). Taxonomy (GTDB): domain Bacteria; phylum Bacillota; class Clostridia; order Oscillospirales; family CAG-272; genus UMGS902. The sequence goes on from JAZQWE010000178.1 coordinate 6,620, forward strand.
TTTTATTTGAAAGAGTAGTACCGTCGGGAACACTTTCATCAAATGCGCTACCGAGATATATTCTCTCGTAGAAATAGCCTCTGCTCTTTGACGAATCAGCAAGTACGGGACCGTCAACGTTCATTGTAACAGCCTTTGTGGTTGAACGTGCCGCAGAAGTCGCCTTTTCGCCGTAAAGACCTGCTAGAAGGAAGCATGTTGCGCCATTTTCACAGCGAACATATCCCATGTCGATATCATTCCAATTAGCCGAAATAATTATGCGGTAATTCTTTGCATCGCTTGCGCTGAAAAGGATATCGTCAAATTCCGCTTTACCGCCCATTACAAGTCTAACGTTCATGGTTTGGATAAGCAATCCTGCTTCAACCTGACCATTTGCATCATGAGTTGTCTTATCCGAGCCGTCAGCTTTAAATTTGATTGTATTGCTTCCCCAATTCGGGAATGCAATGCTCTCGGAAATCGGAAGTTTGCCGCTTATCGCAACGGTACCGCCGGTATTTACAAGACGGCTTACCGCCTCTTTGAGCGTAAGAACCTTTGTTGCGTGTGAATTGCCAAATCCTGTATCCACGCCGTCTGTTCCGACGTATATCTTAGGACGCGCAATCTGCTCTAAATAGGTTTTGCCGCAATTATCGCAAGTAATGTAATAAATTCTTGTAGTGGAGTCATATTTCCATACACGGCTATCGCTATCGTGAGTAGAATTACAACCAAGACAGAAAACACATCTACCTTCTGAAAAAGAAGTGTGTGCGTTATGGCCGTAAGAAGCAAGGGTTACTACACCCGTGCTTGAATTTGTTTTCCAAAGATCGCTTGCACTGTCAAGGCTTGCCATAGACGATGCGGTGGAATTTACATTGCGGCAAGTATTGAGCGTAATGTTATTGGAGTTGAACGATACGGTGCCGCTGATGGTATCCTTTGTACGGAGAATTTGCTT
>JAZQWE010000179.1:0-3393 GCA_045632225.1 Eubacteriales bacterium
CTTTAACGATCCGCTTTTCTGGGTTCACATCAAAGCGGATTATCCTCTCAATTTCAAGGGTATTCTTTATTTCCCCAAACTCACACATGAGTTCGCAAGTCTTGAGGGACAGGTAAAACTTTACTACAATCAGGTTTTTGTTGCGGATAATATCAAAGAAGTTATTCCCGAATACCTTCTCATGCTTCGCGGCGTGCTTGATTGCCCCGAACTTCCGCTCAATGTTTCGCGCAGTTATCTCCAAACCAACGGATATGTTGATAAAATTTCCGCGCACATTGTAAAAAAGGTTGCGGATAAGATAAACTCTCTCTTTAAAAATGACCGCGAAAAGTTTGAGGGTATGTGGAGTGACATCAAGACATTCTGCGAATACGCGGCACTTTGTGACCGCAAGTTCTATGACAAGGCAAAGGATGCACTCCTTCTTGAAATTGTTCACGGCGGATTTGTGACCCTTGGTGAGTATCTTGATAGCGCAAAGGAAACAAACGAAAATACTGTTTATTATTCTTCCGATGCCGAACTTCAGGCGCAGTATATTGCAATGCTTGAGGCAAAGGGAATCAAGGTTGCAAAGTTTACACAGATGATTGACACCCAGTTTGTACAAATGCTTGAGGGTGTAAACGAAAATGTCAAGTTTAAGCGCGTTGACTCCGATATAACCGATGCACTTGGAGCAAAGGGCGAGGCGGAGCACTCCGAAAAACTTGAAAAACTTTTCCGCACCGCGGCAAATAACGAAAAACTCACCGTTAAGTGCGAAAAACTTACAGATACAACTGTTCCTGCAATCCTTTCTTTCAGCGAGGAAAGCCGCAGAATGGAAGATATGTTTAAGATTTATGCCGCAGGCGGCATGAATATGGGCGGCGGATTCAGCGCCGAAAATTCGCTTATTGTCAATGTTGAAAATCCCCTTGTTAAAAAACTTATGGATAATGATGACGGGGCGAATGCTCTTGTGGCAAAGCAGATTTATTTGCTTGCCGTGCTCAGCCAGCGCCGCTTTGATGAAAATGAAATGAAGGACTTTCTTGCATCGAGTTACGATGTCCTTTCAAAACTTTCATGAAAGCACATTTTGAAAATATAAAAAGTGCCGCGGACAATATCGCGAGATACTTTGAGAAAGAGGCATCGGTTGCCGAGCGTGTCAGCGCAAATTTAAGTGAGATTGCTTTATTTGTTGCAAGCGCGGCGGCAAAAGAAGCAAAGGGAAAAGGCTTTTTTACAGAGGATGTTCCGCTTGAGTCATACATGCCCAAAATGCCTGAAATCGACGGGGTTGCAAGCGGCGCGCTCATGGAAAATGCCGCGCTTGTCAAGGGCAAGGTTTCTGCGGATATGGGGGCTTATGTTGCTGACTTTTGCGCAAAAGTAACGGCAGAACTCAAAAACAGCGCCAAACTTAAACCCTCACCCGTGCTTTTTTCGGATTGCAAGGGCGCAAAAACTCTTGAGGGCACCGTGGCATTTGCCGAAAGTCAGGTGCTTATCGCCGCATTTTCGCAGTTTCAAAAAAAGAATTCACGCCTTACACCTTCGTATGTACGCTCATTCAACGATGCATGCGAGGATGTAAGCTCGGGCGTGTGCGATTTTTGCATATTGCCGATTGAAAACAGCCGCGAGGGTGCACTTTTGACCGTATACGGACTGATTGAGCGGCATGATCTTTTCATTGCGAGGGTCGCGTCTGTAGAGAGTAATGAAATAACTACAAAATTTGCATTGCTTTGTCGAGGTTTTCATGGTATAATGGAAACCGAAAATATTCAGAACATAGATTTGCGACTTTCTGCACGCGAACCGTTTGTGTGGACACAGATATTTACAGGCGCAAGCGTTCTTGGCGTAAGATTTGTAAAAACCGCATCCGTACCCCTTGTTTACACCGACGGATATGCGCATATTTGCACATTTTCCGCAAGTGGCGAAACGCTTTTCGCATTTCTGTTGTTTTTGTCAACAATTCGCGCAGACTATACTGTAATAGGCGTATATGAGGAATAATATGAAAAAAGAATTTGATTATAAAACACGCGGCACATGTAGCCGTATGATACATATTACCGTTGAGGACGGCATTGTTACCGATGTTAGCTTTATGGGCGGTTGCCATGGCAACACTCAGGGTGTTGCGGCACTTGTAAAGGGAATGGCGGCCAAAGATGTTATCGCCCGTCTTGACGGAATCGATTGCGGTGGCAGAGGTACATCTTGCCCCGACCAACTTGCCAAAGCGTTAAAGGAGAATGTGTAATGAGTAATTACAAGGCAGAATTTAAGAAATGGGTTGACAGCCCTTACCTCGATACTGAGAGCAAAAACGAACTTCTTGCAATTGAAAATGATGAGGCGGAGAAAGAACTCCGTTTCCTCGGATATCTTGAATTCGGCACCGGCGGCCTTCGCGGCACCATGGGCGCGGGCATTAACAAGATGAATGTTTATACCGTTGCGCATGCAACACAGGGTATGGCTGAAATGATTAAACTTGAGGGTGGCAATGCCGCAGAGCGTGGCGTTGTTATCGCTTGTGACAGCCGTAACAATTCCACTTTGTTTGCAGAAGTAGCGGCAAGCGTGCTTAGCGCAAATAATATCAAGGCATATATTTTTGACGGTGTACGCCCCACTCCCGAACTTTCTTTTGCAATCCGTCACCTTGGCTGTATTGCGGGTATCAACATCACCGCATCTCATAACCCCAAGGAATATAACGGCTATAAGGCTTATTGGGAGGATGGCGCACAGCTTCCGCCCCAACACGCAAGTGTAGTTTCTGCTAAAACAAAGGAAATCGATATTTTCACGGGTGTTAAAAAGGACAATTTTGACGATGCTGTAAAGGCGGGCAAGATTGTTGTTATCGGTGAAGAAGTTGACAAGGTTTACATGCAGAATGTTCTTGCACAGAGAGTTAAACTTGATGCTGTAAAGAATGTTGCAGATGATTTTGCGGTTGTTTACACCCCCTTGCACGGCGCGGGATACAAACTCGTTCCCGAGGCGCTCACAGCACTTGGTGTAACCAAACTTTATACTGTTGAAGAGCAGATGGTGCTCGACGGCAATTTCCCGACCGTTAAAAAGCCCAATCCCGAACTTCCCGATGCGTTCAATCTCGGTATTGAACTTGCAAATAAGGTTGGCAGCGATATCATCGTTGCAACCGACCCTGACAGCGACCGTATGGGTGCAATGACCCGTAGTAGTGACGGTTCTTTCGTTACCATTACCGGCAACCAGATGGCGGCACTTTTGCTTGACTACATCTTCACCGCACTTAAAGAGGGCGAGGGTATCCCCGCTGATGCTTATGCGGTAAAGACCATCGTTTCTACCGAACTTGCGGCGGCAATTTGCAAGGCAAACGGTGTTAAA
>JAZQWE010000180.1:0-3209 GCA_045632225.1 Eubacteriales bacterium
CAAGACCGAAACGAAGTTTAAGTACATGCTCTTCACGGGGTGTAAGAGTATGAAGTACCGCGCAAAGATGCTTGCGGAGAAGCGCATAGGATGCAGTTTCCGCAGGAGCGGGAGAATCATTATCTTCGATAAAGTCACCAAGATGGCTGTCTTCTTCTTCACCGATAGGAGTTTCAAGAGAAACAGGATCCTGTGCAATCTTCAAAATTTCTCTCACCTTATCAGCGCTCATACCCATCTTTTCTGCAATTTCGTCAGCAGAAGCCTCGTGTCCGAGTTCCTGCAAAAGCTGACGGGAATAGCGGGAAACTTTATGGATTGTTTCAACCATGTGTACGGGAATACGAATGGTGCGGGCCTGATCGGCAATTGCGCGTGTAATTGCTTGTCTGATCCACCAAGTAGCGTAAGTTGAGAACTTGTAACCCTTTTGATAATCAAACTTATCAACAGCCTTCATAAGGCCAAGGTTACCCTCTTGAATAAGATCGAGGAAGAACATACCCTTGCCCACATATCTCTTCGCAATACTTACAACCAAGCGGAGGTTTGCCTCAACAAGCTCATTCTTGGCTCTTTCGTCGCCGCGGCTGATACGCTCAGCAAGTTCGGTTTCCTTTTCCGCATCAAGAAGCGGGATTTTGCCGATTTCTTTGAGGTACATTCTAACCGGGTCATCAATGGCAAGTCCTTCTTGTGAGAGAAGCTTGTCCATATCCTCCGCACTTTCAATCTCTTCGATTTCTTCGTTGCCATCTTCAATGTCAGCAATATCGTCAAGGTCTACGGTGTCAAAGCCGGTGATTTCAATACCGTTGCTTTCAATCTGTTCGTAGATTTTTTCCATTTGTTCAATGTCGCAATCCTCAAGCACCTCGAGAATTTCGGCATTGCTGAGAGAGCCTTTCGCCTTACCGCGCTCAATCAGTTCGTTAACATCAAGTTTTTTCTGTCCTTCGTGGTTACTCATTTAAGTTCCTTTCATGCAAATTGCATTATGTATTATTTCTTTTATTTTTAATAATATCGAGAATGTTGTCAACAGAATCCTCTGCATCCGAAAAAGCAGTTTCGCGCTTCAGCGCGCACACACTTTCATTAAATGCTGTAGCGCCATTATCGGTAAGCTGACTTCGCAAAAGTTGCATTTTCATGATTCTACCCTGCTCTTCGGGGGAGAAAAACTCACCCAAAAGTCCGATTTCAAATATTCCGTTACTTGCAACATCAATTATAGCATTAAAGACGCGTTTGCCAAAATCAGTAAAAAAGTCGCTTTCGGCAAGTTCACATTTTTTATCAATAACCGATTTCCTATGTTCCGGATAAAGTAAAAGCATGCCAAGCACACTTTCCTCTGCTTTAGCCGCCGCGATATTTTTCGCATAATCGGGATTGATTCGGTCACCGTAGCCCGCACTCTTTCGTATGATATTTTGCGATTCCTGCTTTTTAAAATCGTTTTTCTTCTTTTTTAATATACGGTTGATGTCACTCCTAATACTATCTTTGGGGATGTTAAGTTTATCCGAAACCGCACTTATATAAACTTCTCTTTCCGCGCTTGAATAAATATCGGCAATCATAGCAGAAAGTTCATTGCATGCCTTAATTTTTTCATCCGGAATAGCAATATTATGGCGCGCTAGAACGCTGTCCATATTATATTCAAACTTTCCTCTTGAAGCGGTGAGAATTTGATTAAACGCCGCTGACCCAAACTTCTTAATATATTCATCGGGGTCTTTAGCATCAGTAATTTTCAGCACGCGAACATCAAGTCCAACCTCGCCGAGAATACCTATTGCACGGTTTGCCGCTTTTTGACCGGCGGCATCGCTGTCATAGGAAATTAAAACTTTTTTTGTGTAACGCGACATGATACGCGCTTGCTCGGGAGTGATTGCCGTGCCCAAAGTTGCAACAGCATTTGAAAATCCCGCCGCATGGAGCGCAATTACATCCATATATCCCTCGCAAAGAATTATTTCCTCTGCGCAAGCAGTTCGCGCATAATTAAGTGCAAAAAGATTTCTGCTCTTTTTAAATACGGGGGTGTCTGATGAGTTAAGATATTTTGGCTGCGAGTCATCCATAACTCTTCCGCCGAATGCGATTACATTTCCCGACACATCTATAATGGGAAACATTACGCGATTTCGGAAATAGTCAAACAAAGTTCCATACTTTTGGCTTCTTCCGCAAAGAAAACCCGCAATAAGTTCTTCTTCGGTATATCCGAGATTTTTCATGTGTTTGGTCAACGCAGAAAAATCATTTGGAGAATACCCTATTCCAAAACGCTTAACTGTAGCACTGTCAAGTCCGCGCTTATTGAGGTAAGCGAGCGCATCTTTTCCGATTTTTTCGTCAAAAAGGCACTCTCTAAAAAACCTCGCCGCATCTCTGTTCATAGCATACATGCGGTTGCGGTCAAAACCTCCGCGCTCACGACGGCTTGTATCCTCAGGAATGGTTATACCAACTCGTTTGGCTAAAAACTCAAGTGATGAAACATAGTCAAGGTTTTCGATTTGCCGCACAAATGTAACAACATCGCCGCCCGCACCGCAACCGAAACAATAATAACCTTGAGTTGCAGTAAATACGGTAAAAGAAGGACTTTTCTCCGAGTGAAAAGGACAAAGCCCTTGCATATTTGAACCGGCTCTCTTTAAAACCACATAAGATGAAATCAAATCAACAATGTCATTGCGCGATTTGATTTCTTCAATTACCTGATTATCAATCATAACTGTTTTCCTCTCCAAACCTGAGGAATAAACAGTTCCGAATATCTGTTAATTGCAAAGCGGTCTGTCATGCTTGATACAAAGTCACATACACAGCGCTCAACCGGTTCGTTTTTAGTGTTGCGGTAATAAAGTTCGGGCATCTGGTCAGGGTGCTTTACATAATACTCAAAAAGTCTTACCAAAAGTTCTTGCGCCTTATTATCCTCCGACTTTGCGATAGGATTAGTATATACATTTTCGAACAAGAACTTACGCAACTTCATAGTTGCATCGCCCACTTCATCAGTAAATTTAATTTCGGGTTTGTTGGTGCTGGCAGTTATCACAGATGTTACCATTTTATTGATTCTTTCGCTGTGGCCCCTACCAAGAACCTCGGTTAATTCTTTCGGTATATGATCAATTTGCAGTATACCGGCGCGTATAGCATCGTCGATATCATGATTGACATAG
>JAZQWE010000181.1:0-5533 GCA_045632225.1 Eubacteriales bacterium
TATGTAAATGAAGAAGTAAAAAATATAAATCAAAACGGTGAAGTGTTCATTGTTGAGGCCGCTGTTGCACGCGAGTTTGACAGAGTAATTGTTGCAACGGGCGGTGCCTCATATCCTTTGACAGGCTCTACGGGCGACGGATACAGATTTGCCAAAGATTTCGGCATTGAAGTTACGGCACTTTCGCCATCGCTTGTACCCCTTGAAACCGTTGACCGCGAACCGATGGAAATGCAGGGACTTTCGCTCAAAAACACCGCTCTTGAAATAATCGACACGGCAAACGGCAAATGCGTTTACCGCGATTTTGGAGAGATGATGTTCACTCACTACGGCGTAACCGGTCCAATGATACTCAGCGCATCGTCACATCTCGGCAAATTTGAGCGCGGAAGATATAAAATTCTGCTTGACCTCAAACCCGCACTCGACGAAAAAACACTTGATGCGCGCCTCCTTTCGGATTTTTCAAAGTTTGCAAACCGTGATTTTGCAAACAGCCTTGGCGCATTGCTTCCGCAAAAGATGATACCCGTTATTATCAAACGCTGTGGAATAAATCCCGAAAAAAAGGTTAACGCAATAACCAAAGAAGAAAGACGCGCCCTTTTAAACACCCTAAAACATTTTGAACTTACAGTAAAACAACCCCGTCCGATAAGCGAGGCTATTATAACCTCGGGCGGAATTTGCGTAAAAGAACTTTCGCCAAAGACTATGGAATCAAAAAAAGTCAGCGGACTTTTCTTTTGCGGCGAGGTTATAGATGTTGATGCATACACCGGCGGATTTAACTTGCAAATCGCGTTTTCAACAGCGCGACTTGCCGCCGAAAATGCGATATATTGAAAGGATTTGCAAAAATGATAGGAATTGCTATTGACGGCCCGAGCGGCGCAGGAAAAAGCACAATTGCAAAGGCACTTGCCAAGGAATTTGGCTATATATATGTTGACACCGGCGCGATTTACCGTACGGTGGGACTTTACATGCAAAAAAACGGTATTTCAACAGAGGATACTGCGGGAATTGAGAATAATCTCGAAAATGTAAAGGTGGAACTTAAATATGTTAACGGTGAGCAAAGAATGTTTCTTCTCGGTGAGGATGTAAGTGATTTTATCCGCACCCCGCTCATCGCAAAATACGCATCTGTTGTGTCCGCTGTACCCAAGGTGCGCGAGTTCCTTTTTGATATGCAACGCTCCCTTGCAAGAGAAAATAATGTAATCATGGACGGCAGAGATATAGGCACCGTAATTTTGCCCGATGCCGATGTTAAGATTTTTCTTACCGCTTCGGCAGAGGCACGCGCACAGCGCCGCGTTGCACAGCTTGCAGAAAAAGGCGAGATTGTTACTTTTGAAGAGATTCTTGCCTCCATCAAAGAGCGTGATGACCGTGACAGCGGTCGCGATGTTGCGCCTTTAAAGGCGGCTGACGATGCCGTAACGCTTGATTCGTCCGACTTGTCGCTTGAAGAAAGCATTATCGCGGCAAAGAACATTGTTGTTGAAAAACTTTCAGGAAAATGAAAAAACAAAATAAATTTTACGGATTTTTGAAAATTACCGTAGGCCCGATTATCAAGTTTTGCATGCGTGTGAAAGTTATCGGTGCAGAAAATGAACAGCCAAGCGGTGCGCTTATAGTTTGCGCAAATCACACCGCAATGTTTGATGTGCTTTCGCTTGGTGTTACTTTCAAGCGCCAGCTTCGTTTTCTTGCCAAAAAAGAACTTTTCAAAATCCCGCTTTTGTCATCACTCATTACAGCGCTTGGCGCTTATGGGGTTGACCGTGGCAAGGGTGACATCGGTGCTATAAAGAAAACGCTTTCAATTTTAAATGATGAAGAAATTGTGGCAATGTTTCCGCAAGGAACAAGATATGCAGGGGTTGACCCTGCAAAAACAGAGGTAAAAAGCGGCGTTGGCATGATGATTTACCGCTCAAAGGCGGATGTGCAACCCGTTTTTATCCGTGTTAAAAATTACAAGTACCGCTTTCTTCGCAAAAAGGAAGTCATCATTGGTCCGGCCATCAAATATGACGAGTTTGGGTTTGTAAACGGCGGTACCGATGAATATGAAAAGGCGGCAAAACTTGTTTTTGAACGCATACTTTCGCTCAGATGTGAGGGATTTGATAAATGAAAGTAACAGTTGCTAAAGAAGCGGGGTTCTGCTTTGGAGTAAAGCGCGCCACCGATTTCGTTGAAAAAGAGCTTGGTGGCAAGTATGATATTTACATTCTTGGCCACCTTATTCACAACCGCATTTATAATGAGCACCTTGCCGCACGCGGTGCAAAGATTGCCACGGTTGAAGAGGTTAAGTCCATTGCAAAACTTGGCAAAGCGGCGAGAATTATCATTCGCACACACGGAATTCCGCGCGGTGAAGAAGAGCATCTTCGCAAAATCGAGCAAAAATATTCCAATATTCACATTGAGGATATGACATGCCCCTTTGTAAAGAAGATACATAAAATTGCCGATGAAAATACAAATGAAAACACCACGCTTGCGGTAATCGGCGACCCCAAACACCCCGAGGTATTGTCAATTTTGAGTTATGCAAAGGGTGAAACCGTTGTCTTTGACAGCGAGGAAAACCTTGAAAATTATGTAAAAGAGGAAAAAAATCCCGAAAAATCCGTAATTTTGGTTGCGCAAACTACTCAAAACACAAATCTTTGGAAAAAATGTGAGAAAAAATTTAAAAAAGTATATACAAACGCGATAATATTTGATACAATATGTAGTGTTACTGAAAAAAGGCAGTCCGAGGCAAAAGACCTCGCGCTGAACAGCGACGGCATGATTGTGATAGGCGGCAAAGAAAGTTCAAATTCGCATAAGCTTTTTGAAATTGCTTTGTCAGCGTGTCAAAAATGCGCCTTCGTTGAAAAGGCCGACGAACTTGATAAATCATTTTTTGACGGCTGTGTAACTATTGGTATTACTGCTGGAGCTTCCACTCCAAGCGGTATTATAGAGGAGGTATATAAAACCATGGCAGAACTTGAAAACTTTGAAGAATTACTTGAAGCTTCACTCAAAACTTTAAATACAGGAGATACCGTAGTCGGTACAGTTATGTCGGTTTCGAATAACGAAATCCGTCTTGACCTCGGCGCAAAAGCCACCGGCGTTATTACATACGACCAGATTACCGACGAACCCGGCGCAGACCTTAACAAGATGTTTAAGGTTGGCGATGAGGTAGAGGGCTTCGTAATTAAGGTAAGCGACATCGACGGCATTGCTGTTCTTTCCAAGAAGCGCGTTGACTCCGACAAGAACTGGAAGTATGTTGTCGAAGCAAAAGAGAACGATACCGTTCTTGAAGGCAAGATCGTTGAAGCAGTTAAGGGCGGTGTGCTCATCAATCTTAACGGCGTTCGCGTATTCATTCCCGCATCTCTCACCGGCGTGCCCAAGGGCGGCGACCTTACCACTTTGGTTGGCACCACTCAGAGAGTAAAGATTGTTGACATCAACGATCAGCGTCACAAGGCATACGCTTCCATCCGTGCCGTGCTCAACGATGAGCGCAAGGCTCGTGAAGAAGCATTCTGGGCAACTTGCGAAGAGGGCAAGCACTATCAGGGTACTGTTAAGAACCTTGCAACCTACGGTGCATTTGTTGACCTCGGCGGTGTTGACGGTATGGTTCACAATTCCGAACTTTCTTGGAAGCACATCAAGCATCCTTCTCAGGTTGTTAAGGTTGGCGATGTTGTAGATGTTTGGGTTAAGTCCTTTGACAAGGAAACCGGCAAGATTTCTCTTGGCTACAAGACCGACGATATGAATTCTTGGTTCGTATTCAAGAACAAGTATGCAGTAGGCGATGTTGCAACTGTTAAGATTGTAAGCTTTACTCCTTTCGGTGCATTTGCTGAAATCGTTCCCGGCACTGACGGTCTTATCCACATTTCCCAGATTTCCAAGACTAAGATTGCACAGCCTTCTGATGTTCTTGAAATCGGTCAGGAAGTTGAAGTTAAGATTATCGACATCAACGAAGAAAAGGAAAAGGTTAGCCTTTCCATCCGTGCTCTTATCGAAGAAGCAGAAGCTCCCGCAGTTGAAGAAACTCCCGCTGTTGATGCAGAGTAATTAAATTAAACAAAAAAACCGAACGAATGTTCGGTTTTTTGTTTTTTGCTGAAATTTGGTGCTTGACAATATATTATTTGCGGTGATAATTCTGTTTGCCTTGGTGATGCAAACTGAGATGGCAGAGTAGGCATTTTGGATGTTACCAAAATCCTTAAAGCAATTGCCGGAGTTGACACCGAAATTGATGAAAAACCGCAGACATTGATGCAAGCGGCACACTTACAATAATTGATGCATTGCTTGCTTTGAAAAAAGGGGACTAACTAATAAAAAACTCGGACAAAAGTCCGAGTTTTTTATTAGTTAGCTAACGCTTTTCAGGATTTTGATTATATCCAAAAGGGTTAGCTTCCCGTTTCTGTCCATGTCAGCCGCGGGATGGTTATTTGAGTTAAGCATTCCTCTAAGGGCGAGCAAAGCATCGTAAACAGAAATATTACCGTCATTGTCAATGTCGCCAAGTGTACCGGTTGTAACTAAAATGCTTTCTCCGCTTGCAACATCAACCTCTGCAGTTATTTCGTATATGTGCGCAATTGCCGAAGCACCGCTGTTTGCAAATGGGAGTGCATTTTCATCGCGGAAAATGGGAGTAATCACAGTGGGCGTGTTGCCAATTGTTGCCGCGCTGATAGGGGTCTCGGAGTGGATACGGAGGGTAACTGTGCGCTTTTCGTAGTCGCACTTAAACTCACCTACAGCGCCGCCAATATCAATTTGCCATGTGTCAGCGGTAATGGATTTCACGGAAATTGTTGTGTTTTGATACTTGCCGTCAAGGTATCCCTCTGACTTGCCGTCATCCTCGTAAAGTGTAAAGGATGTATCACAAAGACCGTACAAGTTAACCGAAAGATTTTGCCAATCGGCAGCTCTCATGGGGGAGGTAACAGCGCTTGTGGGGATTGCCGCGCCACAGCGGATAAAGATGGGCATTTCGTCTGTTGTACCCTTAACCGTTACGGTTTTCGGACCGACAATCTTTTCACCGCTGAATGCGTTAATCCATGTGCCGTCGGGGATGAATACCTCACGCTCGGAAACACCGGCGTTGTTAACGGGTTCGCTTGCAAAATAAAGAATTGCCTTGCCTGAGAGTTCATAGTACTCAATCTCTTTATACTCGGGATAGTAGAAGTCAAGGCGGCGCATAAGCGGCATGCCGGTATCGTAGTTTTTACGCGCAAGCATGTAGTAATAAGGCATTAAGTGATAGCGCATTTCGAGATAGTTTTTGATAATGCGCTGTGCATTTTCACCATAACTCCAAGGGGGTACATAGACTTGCAAGTGCCACAATGCTTATGCACGAGCTTGGTTATACCGCTACTCAAGCCGCTACAGCCGTTGGTTATAGCGATGTAATGGCCTTTTCAAAAATGTTTAAAAAACACTACGGCAAATC
>JAZQWE010000182.1:0-1443 GCA_045632225.1 Eubacteriales bacterium
GCTGAAGTAAATGCCGTGCTTTTTAGCGATAGAACCGATAAAGCGGTGGTCGTCTGCGTTTTCAAAGCCGTTTTGGCGAGTATTATGGTCAATATATGCAACAGAACGCTCGGTTTTTACTCTCGGAATTCCCATAGCCTCAAATTCGAGGTATGCCATGGTACCGGTAGCGTCCTGAGTGAGTGTCTGGTCAATGCGAATACCGATTTCGGTGCCCTTTACGGGAGAGCCGTCAACGATATGCGCGTTAAGTATTTTTTCGGTTAAAGTAAGTCCCATTTTCTGTGTCCTCCTATGGGGTATAAGGGTGAATGGTAAGATTCTATCATAACTATTCACAAAATGCAAGAGAAAAAATAAAAAAGTTCAAAAATAAAGCGATTTTTTATTAAAATGCATGATTTTCGCAAGAAAGATGAACTGATTTTTATGAAAACTTGCATTTTCAATGAAAAAATATGCAAAAATGGTGGATTTGCAGACTAAAACAATTATAATGCAGTTGTTGACTTGATAATAATATAAAATGATGGTAAAATGAATTAAAAGAGGTGGTAAAACTTTGGAAAATAAAATTTATGATGTTGTTATAATAGGCGGCGGCCCTGCCGGATATACTGCGGCGCTTTATGCTGTACGCGCGGGACTTGAGTGTGTTGTTTTGGAGAAGTTTTCTGCGGGCGGGCAAATGACCGAAACGCAGGCTATTGATAATTATCCCGGTTTTGACGAGGGCGTTGATGGGTTTACCCTTGGATTTAAGATGCAACAAGGGGCGGAGCGTTTTGGTGCTGTCAGCGTACAGACCGAGGTAACAGAGGTTGACCTTGTTTCAAAGATTAAAACCGTAAAAACTTATGACGGGGACTATCTTGCCAAAACAGTTATCATTGCAAGCGGTGCCGCGCATAAGCATCTCGGCGCACCCGATGAAGAAAAACTAATCGGTCGCGGCGTAGGATACTGTGCGTCTTGTGACGGTATGTTTTATAAAGGAAAGAAAGTTGCGGTTGTCGGCGGTGGTAACTCTGCGGCGGCTGATGCACTTTTGCTTTCAAAAATCTGTGAAAAGGTATATATAATTCACCGCCGCGATACCATGCGCGCCACAAAGGTGTATCACGAGCCGCTACTAAAGGCTGAAAATGTTGAGTTTAAGTGGAACAGCACCGTTAAAGAGTTTATCTATGACCAAAAAATAAGCGGTGTGAAGATAGAGAACACAGCCGGCGAGTGTGAGGAAATTGCGCTTGACGGTGTGTTTATCAGCATTGGTCGCAGCCCCGCGACGGAACTGTTTAAAGGGCAAATTGACCTTGACGGTGCGGGGTATATTGTAGCGGATGAAAGTACAAAAACCAATGTTGAAGGCGTTTTTGCGGCGGGTGATGTGCGTACAAAGGCACTCCGACAGATTGTAACAGCCGCCTCCGACGGAGCTGT
>JAZQWE010000183.1:0-9086 GCA_045632225.1 Eubacteriales bacterium
CGACTTGGATAAAACGCTGTTGATATTGTCACGGTCTTGATTTGCTATGGCTTTATACAACGCTTGACAAGATGCCGCCGCAACGCCCGCCTCAACCATGGCGATATATGCATAGATGTTAGTTATCGATGAAAGCAGTCCGTTGACCTCGGAGCCGTAACTGGTCAAAACGAGTTTGGGGACAGCTATTCCCAAAACAAGCGTTACAACTTGACCCAAAACTCCGATTATGAGATTACGCTTAATCTTTTTAGAGTCCTTCAAACTGCTTTCACCTCCAACTTAATACAGTATTAACCGACCCGACAAAAAGTCGGGTCGGTCATAGTTTTAGCGTGTGGCTCTGCCGAAGCCGTCAAATGTATAAGTATCGGGCAAAGTATAGCCGTTAGTTGCCCATACATAATACTTGGTATTAACTACGAGTTTTCCGTCGTAACCAACGAAATAGTAATATCCGTCGATGTAGTTAATTCCGACAGTAGGAACCTTACCGTTGTTATAGCAGTAAATGCTACCGTCCTTGGTTACAAAGCCGTTGTACATCATACCGTCAGGGCCAAACTCATAAGTATCCTCGGGGAGAATACCGTTGCCCTGCCATACAAAGTACTTGCCGGTTGCGCAAAGACCGTCTGCGTTCTTAACAAAGTAGTATGCACCGTTCACTTCGATAAGACCTGCCATCTTAGTCTTGCCCATGTTGTAGTAGTAGTAATTACCGTCAATTTCTACAAGACCGTCAAGCATCTTGCCGTCTGCGCCGAATTCATAAGTATCTTCGCGGAGGAGGCCATTGCCCTTCCATACATAGTACTTACCGGTTACGCAAAGACCGTCTGCATCCTTTGCAAAGTAGTAGTAGCCGTCTACATTTACAACGCCTGCCATTTCAGGACGGCCGTTGTTGTAATAATAGTGGTTGCCATCTCTTTCTACAATGCCGTTAAGCATCTTACCGTCTGCGCCAAATTCACAGTTGCTGTTGGTGAGTACCAAATCGGTATCATTCTTCCATACGAAGTACTTACCGGTTACGCAAAGACCGCTTGCATCCTTTGCAAAGTAGTAGTCGCCATTTACCTTTACAAGACCTGCCATCTCAGGACGGCCGTTGTTGTAATAGTAGTAGTTGCCATCTCTTTCTACAATGCCGTTGAGCATCTTACCGTCTTCACCGAATTCACAGTTGCTGTCCTTGAGTACAAGAGTGGTGTTGTTCTTCCATACAAAGTACTTACCGGTTACGCAAAGACCGTCTGCACCCTTTGCAAAGTAGTAATCACCCTTTACATTTACAAGACCTGCCATCTCGGGACGGCCGTTGTTGTAATAGTAGTAGTTGCCATCTCTTTCAATAATGCCGTCAAGCAACTTACCGTCTGCGCCAAATTCGCAGTTGTTATCCTTGAGTACAAGGTCGGTGTCGTTCTTCCATACAAAGTAGTTGCCGGTTACGCAAAGACCGTCAGCATCCTTTGCAAAGTAGTAATAACCATCTACCTTTACAAGACCTGCCATTTCAGGACGGCCGTTGCGATAGTAGTAGTAGTTGCCATCTCTTTCAACAATACCGGTCAAAAGTTTACCGTCATTGCCGAATACATAGGTATTTTCAGGAAGGATACCGTTGCCCTGCCATACATAGTAAGAACCGGTAGCAAGTTCGCCGTTACCCTTTGCGAAATAGATGTCGCCATCAATTTCAATCATACCTGCCATGTTGGGCTTACCGTTCTTGTAGTAACGGAGAGTTCCGTTATCATTGAGAATTCCGGTAAATGCTGCATAGTCATCCATATACAAACGACCTGCATAAGTACCGTTCTTCTGAGCGTAACCAACATAGCTGAAGAAGTAGTAGTTACCGTCGATAATCTGTTCGCCGATAAGACCCTTGCCATCCTTGGAATATGCAAGGCCATTGCGGTCGGTATAGAATCCGTCGGGAAGAACTACAGACTTGTCGCAAACGCCGTTTTCATCGAAGTAGTACCAGTTAAGGTTAATCTGGTTTTCAGCCAAAAGCTGATAGCCGCCCTCAAGACGAAGACCGTTGGAATCAAAGAAGTATTCGTTACCGTCGATAGTTACCCACAAACCGTCACGGCTGCGATAGTAGTTAGGACCGTAATAATATCTCATACCAAACAACATCTTTGCCCAAGCGCCCTCGGTCAATCTGCCGTTTTCAAATACGAAATTAACGCCATCGTACATTACAACATCGCCGTCTGCACCGATAGCGGTGGTTTCGTCGAAGTAGTACCAGTCAGCACCGATCATCTGCCAGCCGGTAACAGCCTTACCGTTTACATAGTAGTACCAGTTGCCGTTTTCTTCTACAAGACCGGTAACCTTGTTTTCCTTGCCGCACTCTGTGCAAACGCCGCTAACAAAGTTGTGGCCAAGTGCTTCAACTACAGTTCCCCAATCGATTACAGACTTACAGGTTTCGCAATATGTTCTGCCGGTGTAACCGGTTGCAGTACATGTTGCAGCCTTATCGAGAACGGTAAGGTCTGCATCGTGGTAGTGCCAAGGATATACAGTATCGTTAATCTTGGTTGCAACGGAGATGCTACCGCCGAATGCGCCAAGTGCATTTACGCCTGCAATATCAGCATCACCCTTAACTACTCTGCAATCAATAGTTACAACAGGGCAGTAGCCGGTCTTGAACTGTGCTTCGGGAGTAATGGGAGTATCAGTAACATGGTCTACACCGTCCCAAACCCAAAGACGAACAGGAACACTTACAAGAGTAGTAGCGTTTGCATCGATTTCATCGCCGGTTCTCTCAATATTAAGAGAAATGATGCCCTTAACTTCGTCAACAGCATAGTCAACCTTAAATCCGTCAGCAACGGAGATTCCTTCGGGCTCCCAAGTGTTGCCGGTCTGGAGGTAGAGGTCAACATTTACATTGTTAACACTTGTAATGTCAGCCGCATTTACATCAACATAGTAAACAGAGCCGTACTCGGGCATTTCGCCGGAGTCATTGTGACCGCCGATGGTAACATAAGCATCACCGTTAATAGTGAATGTTCTGGTTGCCTTTGCGGGGTTGCCAAGAGTATCCTTGATTTCAAATGTTACGGTGTGTGTACCGCTTGCAAGGGTAACTGTTTCGCTTGCAAGATACTTGCCGGAAACTGCCGCGCTGTCAAGTGCTACGCCGTCAACATAAATCTTGCCGGTAGCATTGTCAAGTTTAACATTGTCAGAAACTACAGCGGAGAAAGCAATGTTGTTGCCGTTAATCTTTGCACCGTTTGAAAGTGCTACGGATTCGTCTGCTGTGGTGTAGCTTACATCGCTGATAGTGGGAAGTACTCTGTCTTCAACAGCGGAGCTGTAGTCGAGAGTGAAATCGTCAAAATAGAATGTAAGGTTTGCTGCTACAGTGGGCTTGATATAGAAACGGATGAACGAAGGTTCGCGGCCGTTTGTGCCCATGGGATCATAGGTTGCAAAGAAATCGCCAAAGCTTGTGAGGTCACAGGTAGCATATACCCATCTGGATTCGGGAATATCTGCCTCTGTGCAGGAGTTGAGGTTCTTCTTTGCGCCGCTTGCGGTGGTGAAATAGAAGTGCGCACCGGTACCGCCGGTACCGTTGGGATTGCTAAAGCCCTGAATCTGCATTGCAAGGCCTGCTGCGCCCTCGGGAATGTATACCCACATACCGAAAGTGGTTGCCGCCTTACCGTTTGCTACATCTCTGAGAACGATGGGGTCAGCGGTGTGGAAGAACATGTTGTAGGACCAGCTTGCAAATTCTGCATCGGTGTAGTCCAAAGTAACGCCAAGTGCATACTCGCCGTTTCTTACAATGCCACCCTCAGAAGCGGTGGAAAGGAAGGTTGCAGAGTCTGCATTGGAAGAATAGTTGCCGTTTGACTGAATGGGAGCGGGAGCACCAACTTCAGCTGCCCAGTCATACATTTCGTCAACGCCAAGGAACATGGAAACATCGCCATCTTCAAAGTCGTAAACGATTTCGGAACCCTTGCCATAGTCAACTTTAAGAGTATCAACAACAGCGGGGTTGGGGAGATATGTTGCGGTAACAACTACGCCCTTGATAGCTTCATCATTAGGAGCGGTGAGGACATTACCGTTAAGAGTTGCCGCACTTGTATCGGAGAGAGTGAGTGCATAAGCGCCTTCAACAGAAACCGCCCAGTCATCTGCACCGTAGGTACAAGCAAAGTCAATGGTCATTTCCTTGCCGTAAGGAAGTACGGTTTCGTCAAGAGTAAATGCGAATACATCGGGGTCTACAACATGAAGAACCTTTTCGCCCACAACTTCGCCGTTGTAAAGCATCTGTACCTTTGCATCGCCCTTGGTATCACCTGCGGTAAACACGCCGTTTTCAAGAGTAGCGTCGCCGACAACAGCCCAGGTAATGCCTTCTTCGGGAAGTGCTGCAGGAGAACCCGCCGCGTCAACGCCAACTGCAGTAATAGCAGCGGTTGCGCCGGGAGCAACATAGTCATATTCGCTATCAAGTACCGCGTGGTCAAACTCACCGGTAGCCTTAGCGGTGGAAACAAGAATTACGCTATTGATGGTTGCACGCTCGGAACCGTCGGAAGGAACGGAACGCATGGTGTTAACGGTTTCGCCTTCGCGCTTGGAAACGAATGTAGAAGATCCGCCGCCGTCGCAGTTAACTGCGTTAACGCAACCGATAGCAAGCATCATTTCGCCCATTTCATAGTTGGAAAGACCGGTGGAGAAAGGAGCGTTACGGCCGTCAACCTGACAGAATACGAGTGTACCGTCTGCCTTGATACCGATCATAGAACGGGAAGCGTCAGAGGAAGTACGCTCAACAGTCTTGGTCTGAAGCACGCCATCCTTAACGAGCCAACCGAAGTTTGCGGGAATTGCGGTGTACTCGCTACCGTCAAGAGGAGTGCTCATGGAACGGAGTTCGCAATTGCCTTCACGGTCGATTGCAAGGTATGTGGATGCGCCCTTGTGAATTTCGGGACCGCCGAGCTTAACGCCCTGCCATACCATGTAGCCGTAAGGAGCATCGGAGTCGTATGCAAGTGCGGTGTTCATCGCACCTACTACATTGTAGCCCATACCTTCGTAATAAGCTACGGTCTTGGTAAGCTGTTCAGCCTTCCAAAACTCCTTCTTGTCAGTTACGCCGTCAAGTGCAAGGTTATCGGGATCGAGTTTGTCGATGCCGTAGTAACCGGGCATAACCTCAAGATTTTCGTTCTTGGTATCAACTTCAAAGATGTGAACAACCTTACGGTCATTACCCTGTGCATTGTTGACTACCATTTCGATTTCGGTTGCCCCGGGAGCCAAGTTGTACTTATCCTCGGAAATTACAGTAAAGTAATCGCCCGTAACCGATGCATCAAAAACAGATGCAAATACTGACATGGGCAATACAGATGCGATCATAAGTACAGCCAATGTCAACGCCAGGAATTTTTTCATGGTTTTTTCCTCCTGAAAAAAATTTTATATGTTACCTCTACGGTGTTCATATACTTGTTTAAGTCCGATATAGGGTAATGCCAGCGCAAAATATATAATGTAACCCGCCTCTGTACGGAGGGACGAGTTATAAAACACCAAAATCAAGCAAAGTAACGGTATTATTACTCCAATTTGATTGAAAAGAAGATCTCCCTCTTTGTTTTTCAACGCCTTGTTTGAACGGATAAAGCAAAATACAAAAAACAAAATAAAGAATGCAAGACCTATAAATCCGGTTTCAATAAACATAAATGATATGGAAAAAATAGAATAATGCGTTTGTGCAAATCTCTCGTAAAACGGGGTGTTGAAAAATGAAATCTGCGATGTATCACAGTTTCCGAGTCCCATACCAAAAATCCTGCTCCATACTGTGGTAAGAAACTTGTCGCAGATGGTGGAAATCGAAGTAAATCGTCCCATATCCTCTTTTGAGGCATAGTTCTCTTTAAACAATTCACCAACCAAGTAATCAAACGACAAAAAACCCGTAAAATTTTCAAATATTGTTATCAAAATCGTATATGCAACAATGAGCAGCAAAAACGAAACAAAAAGCAATAAGAATTTTCTTGCCGAAAAACGGGTTAGAACTGCGGAAAGGGATAGAATTAAAACAAACACCAAAAAGAAAACTTTAAGCTCAGATAAAGCAGCAAGCAAAAGCGCCGCACAGCACTTTGACATGCACGAAAATGTTTTTTCGTTGCCGTTCATATAGGAAAGCAGAGATTTTACAATAACCAACGAAATAAGTACAAGCACATATCCGTTGCAACCTTTTTGCACTCCAAAAATTCCGCCAAGATAATCCTGCGCAAAGCCAAGCACGAAATACTGAAACAACGCAACCACAAAATTTATCCAAAATGCGTAATCAAAAATTTTTAAACTTCTGTGACCGTCATCAGCACTCATGAAAATTACAAAGATGAAAAAAGCAAAATAAAATCTGAAATTATTGCGAATTCCCCAGATATAGTAAAACGCGGATTGATATTTTAATACATACAAAATCAAGGTATATAATATGAACAGTACCACGAGTAGCGTCTGTAGCGCTACCACGCGGTGCACAAATAATACTCCTCGGGAAGAATTATTAAGCGCAATAACTATAAACGAAAGCAAAATCAAAAAATCGGAAACGAATTTTATTGCATTCGGCAAACCGAACAGTTCGGTGAAAAAGTTATATATTAGCGGCAAAAACAGTAAAAGAAGCGCAGCCCAAGCAGGTAATGTTCTTTTTTTTATTTGAATTCCGTTTTCAAAAAACATTGGACGCACCTCCTTTTATAAACTATTTTTTAAAACTCAAAAGCGCTCTGCAAAGCGCATAACACTTTAACTTTGCAAAAAGCAAAAATACCGCAACACTCTTTTTATGCAATTTAAGCACGCTAACATCAACGCTGTCGCGCAAAGTTTTGCTTTTCAAAATTTCACAAAGTTGCTTTTTCTTTGTGCCGCCGTCAATATCTGCGGCCCAAAGTTGCTTCGCCGCGGCCACCGTATACATGTGATACCGCGCGGTAATATGATTTTTAACGCTGTCGGGCAAAGCGTTTTCTTTAATATAAGTTAAAGATTTCTCGATAAATTCGTCATTTTTTATTTGACGGTCTTCTTTGTATATGCGTGATAATGAATCGTTTCTTCTATAATAGTAATACAAATTCTCGTTCACTATCGATGCCTTTTTTATCTTTGAGTAAAACTCAAGTGCAAAATATGCATCCTCTGAAATAATCTCACGCTCGGAAACAAAACGAACATTTTTTTCTTTGAAAATGCAAAGCCTGTACATTTTGCCCCATGCACTTATTCCAAAACCCATATCGTATGTAAACATACCGGGGAGGAGTTTTTCCAATATTTGCTCGCGGTTAAAAACCGTTTCTATCAGTTTAAGGGGGATTTTTTTGGTTGTACCGTCATCATAAGCATCAAGGGCTCCGAAAATAACCACATCAGAGTTGTTTTCGCTCGCGCTTGCAACACATTTTTCAACGATTGTCAAATCCACATAATCATCGCTGTCAAAAAAGAAAATATACTCGCCGTTTGCCGCATCAATGCCGGTATTTCTCGCCATGCCAAGGCCGGCATTTTCTTTATGTATAACCTTTATGCGGTCATCTTTTTTTGCCCAATCATCACACATTGAGGGGCAATTGTCCAGCGAACCGTCATCAACAAGAATTATTTCGAGATTTTTATACGATTGATTTACAATGCTTTCTAAACATCTGTCAAGATACAATCCAACATTATAAATCGGAACTACAACAGAAACTGTCGGTTTATCCATCTATTTCACCGTTATTTTGATTGTTGATTTTTACAATTTTAGCGGGAACACCGGCAAGCACCGCGCCCTCTGTCAAGCACGATTTTACCACCACGGCTCCGGCCGCAACCGTTACATTGTCGGCAAGCACCACATCACCTATTATTTTTGCGCCCACGCCAAGTCTTACATTATTTCCAAGGCGCGGGGTATGCGATGTTAAACCGTTGTTACCAATACAGTTGCTACCGTGTAATATGCAATTTTCGCCGATTCGGCAATGTCCGTTTACAACGATATTGCCGGCGTGGGCAATTTGCAAGCCATCGGCAAATGAATTTTCCCAAATCTCAATGCCAAGTTTTCTACCCGCAATATTTTTTCTTCTTCTGCATAAAGCATACAAAAGTTTATGTAACGGATTTTTTCTTGTATTGTAATAAAACTCTGTTTTGCGAAGAAGTTTTACATATTGATAAATTTTATATCTGTTGTCGGAGGTAAATTTCCACTCGAGTGCCGTTTTTGATGGCAGATAATACTCGCGCTCTTTTGTTAAACAACTTTTTAATTCTTTTCTTGTAGAAATATTCATTATTCACCATCCAAGTTGGGATACCGAATTATCAAAATCATAGTCAAGCACATGCTCACGCGTATTTATATGTTCGGCCGCAAGCGCCTGCCCGATATTTTTATTTAGCTCATCCCTTTCAAAGGAATCGACAAACCAAAAACCGTCTTTGCCGCGAAAAGCCGCCATCTCTCCGTACGCTGTTGTAACTATCGGCTTGTTGCACGCCGCCGCCTCCATGCATGAAAGGGGGACATCAATGCAATTGCCGCTTGCAACAACGGGGAAAAAGTATACATCCGAGAGTTGATAAATCTCTTCGATATTTGGCAAATAACCGTCAAAAATTTTTATGTTTTCACATGCGCGAATTTGATTTGCAAGTGCCTCATCGCGCTCATTTTGAGTAAGGGTGCTGACAACCAACGCCACTTGATACTTTTTATCAAGTTCCATAAGCTTTGCAATATTACGCCCGCTTTTCAAATGTCCGACATGGAGCACTATGGGGCGCGAAGGGTCAAAACCGTATTTTTCTTTAAGTTTTGCTTTTTCAGCGTCGCAAACAGGGGTAAAACGCTTTGTATCAACGCCGGTTTTGAGGTAAACCGACCGCTTTTCACCAACCGCTTTTTCATAAAGTTCCTTTGCGGTTTGAGAAAAAGAAACTATGCGCGCGCCGCTCATTTTCAAAAGCAATCT
>JAZQWE010000184.1:0-7845 GCA_045632225.1 Eubacteriales bacterium
CGTGTGGGTGATACCGTCACGCACGCCGCCACTCCCACCGCAGAGCCCCTGCCCGGATTCAAGGCAGTTCAGCCCATGGTGTATGCCGGAATCTACCCGGCGGACGGCGCAAGATACGGAGATCTGCGAGACGCTTTGGACAAGCTCCAGCTCAACGACGCAGCCCTCATTTTCGAGCCCGAGACGTCGATCGCGCTGGGATTCGGCTTCCGTTGCGGATTTTTGGGACTTTTACACATGGAGATAATCGAGGAGAGACTCGAGCGCGAGTTCAATCTTGACCTTATCACCACCGCCCCCGGCGTTATTTATAAAATAACAATGCGCGATGGCGAAACAAGAATGATTGAAAACCCCGCAAGTTATCCCTCCCCCGATGAAATTGAAACAGCGGCAGAACCCGTTGTACGCGCAACAATCATCACACCCACCGATTATGTCGGCGGTATCATGGAACTTTGTCAGGATAAGCGCGGTACTTTCATTGACATGAAATACCTTGACCAGACCCGTGCCGAGCTTCACTACATTTTGCCCCTTAACGAAATCATTTACGATTTCTTTGACGCGCTCAAGAGCCGTAGCCGCGGATATGCATCGCTTGACTACGAATTTGCTGAATATGTGCCCTCTAAACTTGTGCGCCTTGACTTTATGCTCAACGGTGAACAGGTTGACGCGCTTTCTTTCATCGTGCATGAGGAAAAAGCGTATGCAAGAGCGCGCCGCATTGCAGAAAAGCTCAAGGACAACATTCCGCGTCAACTTTTCGAAGTACCGATCCAGGCCGCTATCGGCAACCGCATAATTGCGCGCGAAACCGTTAAAGCTATGCGCAAGGATGTACTTGCAAAGTGTTACGGCGGTGACATTACCCGTAAAAAGAAACTGCTTGAAAAGCAGAAAGAGGGTAAAAAGAAGATGCGCAAACTCGGTAGCGTAGAAGTTTCGCCCGAGGCATTTATGGCGGTTCTCCGTCTTGACGACGATAATTGATAAACACGGCTATCGCCAATAATTTTTCACAATAAGGTTTGGAGGTGTCGGAACCTTTTCATTAAAAAAGGTTCCGACTTTTCTTATATATTTATGGAAAATATCGGAATATATGTGCATATCCCTTTTTGCGTCAGCAAATGCGGATATTGCGACTTTTGCTCGCACCCGCCTGCATCCGGTGAGGTTGACCGCTATCTCAACGCGCTTATGCTCAACATTCAGGACTTTTCAGCCGCGGCTGAAAACTGCACAGTTGACACAATCTACATCGGCGGCGGCACACCCACTCTGCTTTCCAAAAAGCAGATGAAAAATTTAATAGAATGTATAAAAACATCGTTCAATGTCGAAAAAAGCGCCGAATTTACCGTTGAGGCAAATCCAGGCACCGTTGACAAAGGCTACTTAAAGCACCTTTTATCCCTTGGAGTAAACCGCATTTCTTTCGGTCTTCAAAGTGCTTGCGACAATGAACTCAAAGCGCTTGGCAGAATTCACTCCGCCGAAGATTTTATAAAAAGTTTCAAAGCGGCACGCGCCGCAGGCTTTCGCAATATAAGCGTTGACCTTATGTACGGCATCCCACACCAAAGTGAGGAAAGTTTCAATCAAACACTAAACTTTGTAAAAACGCTAATGCCCGAGCACATCTCGGTTTACGGCTTAAAAATCGAGGAGGGCACACGCTTTTTCAAAGAGCGCGACACACTCCCCCTCCCCGACGAAGAAAGCGAATACAAAATGTACAAATCCGCCCACAAAATCCTTGGGGACGGCGATTACGAACATTACGAAATCAGCAATTATGCAAGGCGCGGATTTGCTTCAAAACACAATCTCCGCTATTGGAAAAGCGAAAAATATCTCGGTTTTGGCGTTTCGGCACATTCATACTTTGCCGCCCAGCGCTATGCCTACACCGACGATATCGAAAAGTACATGTTTGAAATGGAGCATCCCTCGAATATGTCGCGCATATTATCGGAATGTACCGACATTGATGTTTTCACCAAGGAAAGCGAATATGTAATGCTTCGCATGCGACTTTTCAGCGGCGTAAACTTTGCAGACTATTACAATGAATTTGGCGAAAATTTTGTCAAAAAATACGGTGATAAGCTTAACAAATATGTAAACGGCGGTTTTGTCACCCTTGACAAAAACCATTGTGCATTCACTTTGAAAGGAATGTATGTAAGCAATTATATTTTGTCTGAGATACTTGATTTTTAACTAATAATGAGATACAATATAATCATGAAAGAGAGGTAATTGAAATGGCAGAAATTTTTGAAGGCGATATCTATACTCTTACTGACGAAACCGGCAAGGAAAGCGAGTTTGAGCTCATTGGTTCTTGCGAATTTGAAGGTAAAACCTACCTTGCACTCATCCCTGTTGAAGAGGGCATGGAAGAATATGTAATTCTCCGCCTTGAGGCTGATGAAAAGGGCGAAGAAATCCTTGTTACCATCGACGATGATGACGAGTTCGACCGCGTTGCAGATTATTTTGAGGATGAACTTTTTGACACCGTTGACTATGACGAGGGTGTTGAAAATCCCCAGTAATTTGTAAGTATATTTTCCGCCAAACGGAATATACTCTGTAAAGAGATAAAAAAGACAAATTTCCTGCTTAGTTCGTGATACACTTTTTATTGGAACCTACACGTGAATAAAGGGATCCTTATACCCCTTGCGGGATGCAGGCCTCCCGCCACGGCTTTGACCGCGGCGGATGTTGGAAGCGCAAAGGAGGGGTGCGGATACCGCCTTGCTGGAGCAGGGTTTTTCATTAGGGTGTACACGGCTCGGTGGGTTTTTTCTTTAAAAAATTTCATCAAAAAAGACGGCTTTAGCCGTCTTTTTTTAATAATCTTTTTCTTTAAGCAATTCTCTCATGCAAGCAAAGGTAACCTCCTCGCCATGCTCTGCGAGAAGTGTGAGGAGTTTTTCTGTGAGGTCGGATGTTTCATCATGGAGTTTTCTTGTACCCTTGCCGCGCATAAAATATGCAAGCGGATGCGCATTGGTGTAATTTTTGCCCTGATAAATTTTGCTTGCCGCAATTCTGTCGCAAACCATCTCCATTACAAAGCGGATTGGCATTTTAACAGGTTCCATCGACTTTGTAGCAGGGTTGTAGTCGGTCCAATATTCAAAATGGTGACGGTTGCGCCCCTTGTGATGAATCCATGCAACGGAATAGCCGTATTTTTCGCGTTCAAGTTCATTTGGACTACGAGTGCCGACATAGAATTTCGCGCCCGGAATAAACTCTGTCAGCGAATACTTTGACAAATCGTGAAAAAGCCCCTGCCAGAAAATACCCGCTTTTGCGCAGTTTTTTATTACCTCGTGGCGGTGCTTTGTAATAGTTTTAAAATGTCCGATAGCGCCTTTTAAACTCATGTTTTACCTCTATAAAATAATCTTTATATATTTTACAACCAAAGTCCGCCTTTGTCAATCGTGAAGTGAGAAAATTAAAGTTTACATCACAATGCCAAAGGCGACAAACCAATATTGTAAGGCGGGGGTTTATCTCCCGCCCTACGATTTATAGGTTTCAAATTTTACCCACTAAGCTATAATTTAGCACACATCCACCCGTGTCATTCCGAGCGTCAGCGAAAAACCAAAAAGGAACTCTTGCGAGTTCCTTTTTTGATTTATCCGAGTTTTGCAAGGGCTTCTTCAAGACCCTTCTTGATTTCTTCATACTTTGCGAGTTTTGCTTTTTCGCCTTCTACAACAGCGGCGGGAGCCTTTGCAACAAATCCCTCGTTTGAAAGTTTGCCAACAAGACGCTTGATTTCGCCATCGTTCTTTGCAAGTTCGTCACGAAGGCGCTTTCTCTCTGCCTCAAAGTCAATCATATCAGCAAGCGGGATGTATGCAGTTGCGCTGTCGGTGATAACCTGAACCGCGGTGCTGTCGCTAAAGGAGTCAACAATTTCAACCTCGGACGCGCTTGCAAGCTTCTTAAAGAAGTCTGCAGCACCGCTGAATGTGTCCGCAAACTTGGTAACAAGGAAGAGTTTTGCCTTGCGGGAAGGAACAACACCCATCTCTGTGCGGCGTGCGCGAATCGCGGTGATAAGTTCGATAATCTTTTCCATCTCTGCCTCTTCATTTTCAAAGACAAGAGCCTCGTCAAATTTCGGGAATGCGGAAATCATGATGCTTTCGCCATCGTGAGGCATTGTGGTAAAGATTTCCTCGGTGATGAAGGGCATAAAGGGATGGAGCATCTTGAGGGTTTCAAGAAGCACATAGGAAATAACATTCTGCGCAACCTTGTCGCCTGCGGAGAGGCGGGGTTTGAGAAGTTCGATATACCAGTCGCAGAAGATGTCCCAAACAAAGTCATAAATATTTGCAAGCGCAACGCCAACCTCATAGCAATCAAGGTTCTGCTCAACGGTCTTTGCAAGAGTGTTGAGTTTGGAGAGAATCCACTTATCCTCTGTCTTGAGCTGTGCCGCAGCGGGGAGTTTAACCTCCTCGATGTCGAGGTTCATCATTACGAAACGAGCGGCGTTCCAAAGCTTGTTTGCAAAGTTACGCGCGGACTCAATCTTTTCGTCGGAGAAGCGCATATCGTTGCCGGGTGCATTACCGGTTGCAAGTGCAAAGCGGAGCGCGTCTGCACCGAACTGGTCGATAATTTCAAGCGGGTCAATACCGTTGCCAAGGGACTTGGACATTTTTCTACCCTTTGCATCGCGTACAAGACCGTGAATGAATACTGTGGAGAAGGGTTCTTTGCCCATGTGCTCAAGGCCGGAGAAAATCATTCTCGCAACCCAGAAGAAGATGATGTCATAACCGGTTACAAGCACGCTTGTGGGGTAATATTTCTCAAGTTCGGGGGTCTTTTCAGGCCAACCGAGAGTGGAGAAAGGCCAAAGCGCAGAGGAGAACCATGTATCAAGCACATCGCTTTCCTGATTCATCTTGCCCGAACACTTGGGACAGGTGTGTACATCTTCTTTAGAAACTACCATTTCGCCGCAATCAGCGCAATAGTATGCGGGGATTCTGTGACCCCACCAAAGCTGACGGGAAATGCACCAGTCATGTACATTTTCCATCCAGTTTGTATATGTCTTTGTAAATCTTTCAGGCTCAAACTTAACCTTGCCGTTGTAAACAACTTCAAGAGCAGGCTCTGCAAGGGGCTGCATCTTTACAAACCACTGATTTGAGGTAATTGGCTCAACGGTGGTGCCACAACGGTAGCAAGAACCGACATTGTGCTTGTGAGGAACGGTTTTGATGAGGTAACCCTCTGCATCAAGGTCGCTAATAAGCGCCTTGCGGCAATCATAGCGGCTCATACCCTCATACTTGCCCGCCCATTTGTTCATGGTTGCATCATCGTTCATAACCTTGATTTGTTCAAGACCGTGACGCTCGCCAACGAGGAAGTCGTTGGGGTCATGTGCGGGGGTAATCTTTACGCAACCGGTACCAAAGCCGATTTCAACATAATCGTCAGCAATAACGGGAATTTCTCTGCCGGTGAGGGGGAGAATAAGGGTTTTGCCGATGAGGTGCTTTGTAGTATCATCGTTTGGGTTTACCGCAACGGCGGTATCACCGAACATGGTTTCGGGACGGGTGGTTGCAACCTCTACAAAGCCATCTTCGCCCTTGATGGGGTACTTGATGTGCCAGAAATTGCCGTCCTGCTCACTGTATTCAACCTCCGCGTCAGAAAGGGCAGTGATACAGTGGGGGCACCAGTTGATAATGCGGTTGCCGCGGTAGATAAGACCCTTTTCGTAAAGGTTTACGAAAACTTCTTTAACCGCTCTTGAGCAACCCTCGTCCATTGTGAAGCGCTCGCGTGTCCAGTCGCAAGATGTACCAAGTTTCTTGAGCTGATTGATAATGCGACTGCCATACTGATGCTTCCAGTCCCAAACTCTCTCAAGGAACTTTTCTCTGCCAAGGTCATAGCGGGTAAGACCCTCTTCCTTGCGGAGCATTTCTTCAACCTTAATCTGGGTTGCGATACCCGCGTGGTCGGTGCCGGGCACCCAAAGGGTGCTGTATCCCTGCATTCTCTTGTAACGAACCAAAATATCCTGAAGGGTTTCGTCAAGGGCGTGACCCATGTGGAGCTGACCTGTTACATTCGGAGGGGGGATAACGACCGAAAATGCGGGCTTGTTATCGTTTACATCGGGGGTGAAATAGCCTTTTTCACACCAATTTTGATAGATTCTGTCCTCAAATTCTTTGGGGGCATAAGTCTTGGAAAGTTCTTTGTTCATTAGAATTCTCCTTTGTATATGGTAAATATTTTTATTTTCAAAACAAAAGCACCCTGATTCCTTTCGGAATCAGGGTGCTAAAAATAACACGGTACCACCTGAAGTTTAACTCATAAATCCGATAACGGGGAAATCCGTCGGGGTCTAATCGCTGTCGCTTTCTTCCCGATGCTCATGGGCTACTTCGTTTTCGCTTGCAACACGCTTTCACCAACCGCGTGCTCTCTTTTGCAAGGTGAGAAAACTACTCCTCCCAATCAACGCATACAAAATTTTATCACATTTAAGTAAAAAAGTCAATAAAAAGATTGGAAGTTATAAAACCGCTTTTTCAAATAAAATTGTGCTGTTTGATGTAAGCGACATGTCAAAAAACGAATTTTTGAGCAGTACCGCTGCAAAAGAGCGCTTTATATCCAAAAGCAAATGTGTGCCGTATGCGCCATGGCAAAATACCGTGCCCTTTGGCAAGCGATGCTGACCGCTTATCACAAAGCAACCAAGTCCGTTATTTTCACCGTGACAAAGTCCCGAAAGTCCGTCCGGGAGTGTGGGAGAAGTCATTAAAGAAACAAGCTCAGGAGTTAGCACTTCCCCACCGCCCGAAAGAAGCATTTTTGAAAATTTAATCATATCGCCCATGGTGCTTACAAGCGATGCGCCGCCCGCCTCATAAGTGCGTGGCATGCCGCGAAAGATTGTTCCCTTGAAATTGATTTCTTTATCCGTGCCGCCTATGCGCTGATGCATTGGAACAAGGCGAGCATACTGCTCCTCGCTTGGCTGAAATGTGGTGTCATGCATATCAAGCGGCAAAAAGATTTCTTTTTGCAAATAGTCATTAAACGAAAGTCCGCTGACAATTTCAACAATTCTTGCAAGCACATCATACCCCACAAAACCGCTGTACGCGGAGCGGCTACCCGGCTCAAAAGCAAGGTGAAAATTCTTTGCATAATAGTTGCACACGCGCTCAAGGCTGACCTTTTCATCGGGGGGCATAACCGCGTATTCGCGATTGCCAAGTTCGTCTGCGCCAAGTCCTGCTGTGTGAGTTAAGAGGTCAAAGAGCGTGATTTCCCTTTTCGGCATGGAGAGTGAGTACACCGTGCCGTTTGGCGCGGTAGTGCCGATTGAAATGTTTTTAAAATCGGGAATGTACTTTGAAACATTGTCATGTATGCAGATTTTTCCCTCTCCGTGCAATTTCAGCACCGCTGTAGCGGTGAAAATCTTTGTCACCGAAGCAAGGCGGTAAAGGCTGTTTTCGTCAAAGCGCCCGTCACCGAAACTTTCATTAAAAACAACTTCGCCGTCCTTTATAACCGCGGCGGCACCGCCAAAACACTCCACTTTTTCAAGTTGGTCACAAAAGAGTGCTTTTAGTTTATTTTCCATTTTTAATTTTCTCCGTTATAGCCGTATAAATCATGCTAAAGAGCAATGTAGCTCCAAACGCAAAGACGAATCTGAATACAAGCGCACCTGTCATGTCAAAAATACCAAGGCGCTTTGCCGTGGCATTTGCCATATAAATAAAGAGAACATGGCAAAGATAA
>JAZQWE010000185.1:0-6744 GCA_045632225.1 Eubacteriales bacterium
GACGGATAACCTTACCGTCGCTCTGAGGGGTAATACCGATGTCGGAGGCAAGAATTGCCTTTTCAATGTCTTTGAGAGTGGTGGAGTCCCAAGGTGCAATTACAAGTGTGCGGGGGTCAGGAGTCTGAATAGCCGCCATCTGTGCAACGGGGGTGGGAGTGCCGTAATAGTCAACATTTACTCTTGAAAGAACCTCGGGATTTGCCTTGCCTGCGCGAACAGTGCCAAGGTTGTGACGGAGGGATTCAATAGATTTGCTCATTTTACTTTCAAATTCTTTAGTATCAAAACTCATGGTAATAATATCCTTTCAAAATTATTTAACAATGGTACCGATTTCTTCGCCCATTACAGCACGGTAAATATTATCGGGGTCATCAAGACCGAATACCAAAATCGGAATGTGGTTATCCATACAGAAAGAGGTTGCTGTAGAGTCCATAGCCGCAAGACCGCGGGAAAGAATTTCCTGATATGTAATTTCATCAATCTTGGTTGCGCTTGCGTCCTTTTTCGGGTCAGCTGTATAAACACCGTCGATATTCTTTGCAAGAAGAACAACATCGGCATCGATTTCAGCCGCGCGAAGCACAGCCGCAGTATCGGTTGAGAAATAGGGGGAACCGAGTCCGCAACCGAAAATGGTTACTCTTCCCTTTTCCAAATGGCGAACTGCGCGATTGCGAATGTAGGGTTCTGCCATTGCATTCATTTCAATAGCGGTCATAACTCTTGTGCTGACACCTGCACGCTCAAATGCGTCCTGAAGTGCAAGCGAGTTGATTACTGTAGCAAGCATGCCCATGTGGTCAGCACGAACTCTGTCCATGTTGACACCCTGACGGCCACGCCAGATATTGCCCGCACCGACTACAACGCCAATCTGAACGCCTCTGTCAATGCATTTTTTTACAACATTTGCAACTTCATCAATAAAACCGTGATTGTAAATTCCATCGGATTCTCTTGCAAGTGCCTCGCCCGAAAGTTTGAGCAACACACGCTTGAATTTAGGCTGTTTTGACTCTGACATAAGAAAACCTCTTTATTATCAATATTTCTCTCTCTATTTTATACGATTATTGTCGGTTTGTAAACTGTTTTTTGAAAAAATGTGGATAAGATGACAAATTAAAGTTTTTCTCACATGAAAATGCAAGCATTTTCATGTGTTAACAAAACCGTTCGCTCGCGCCACGCTCGACCGCGTGCGGTTTTTAAGGAGTTTTGGGGTCGGCGCATGTCCGCCCCCAAAACATGATTTTAATCGTATAACCTACAATTTATCAATTAAAAGAAAGTATACTGATTTGTTTCGCTGAGGTTGTCAAGCACGCCGTTGCGGGAAAGAATTTCGATAACGCTCTTTGTAAGTTTTGCACGCTCGCGGAGTTCCTCGATTGAGAAAAACTCGCCGTCCTCTCGCGCCTCGACAATCTTTTGTGCCGCGCCCTCTCCAAGTCCGCCGAGCGATGAAAAAGGCAAACGGATTTTACCGTTTTCGGGCAAGAATGCCGATGCATCCGACTTGTAAAGGTCAACACCGAGGAACTGCACACCTCTTGCAAGCGCCTCGCGTGCAAGGCTCATGGATGAAATTGTTTCTGCATCCTTTTGTGTTGCATCCTCTTTTTTGGAAAGTTCGTTGATTGTTGCCGTAACCGCAGCGCGACCGCGCATGACAAGTTCGCCGTCAAAGCCGCCGGGGGCAACCGTAAAGAACGCCGCATAAAACTCCATGGGATAATAAATCTTATACCATGCAAGACGGATTGCACTCATTACATACGCCGCGGCATGGGCTTTCGGGAACATGTATTTAATTTTTTTACACGAGTCAATATACCACTCGGGCACATTGTGCGCACGCATATCCTCTTCCCACTCGGGTTTAAGTCCCTTACCCTTTCTTACCGCCTCCATGATGGTAAACGAATTACCGTTGTCAAGACCGTAACGGATAAGGTCAAGCATGATACCGTCACGCGTGCCCACTACCTCGGAAATTGTACATATACCGTCGCGGATAAGGTCTTGCGCATTGCCAAGCCAAACGTCGGTACCGTGGGTAAGTCCCGAAACCTGCAAAAGGTCGGCAAATGTGCGCGGTTTTGCTTCAACAAGTACCTGCTGAACAAAGCGTGTACCAAGCTCGGGAAGTCCGAGTGTGCCAATGGGACAGTCAATATCCTCCTCGGTAATTCCAAGCGGCGCTGTGGACTCAAGAAGTTCGTAAACCGAGCGGTCATTCATCTTTACATCCATAACGCTTGTGTTTGTGTATTTTTCAAGCATCTTATACTTGGTCGGCATATCATGTCCAAGCTCGTCAAGTTTAAGAATGGTATCGTGGAGATATGAGAACTGGAAGTGCGTTGTTACAATGCTGGAATTTGGGTCATCTGCGGGGTGCTGTACGGGAGTAAAATCGTAAACGCTGTATTCCTTGGGCACTACAATGATACCGCCGGGGTGCTGACCCGTTGTACGCTTAACGCCAACGCATCCCGCAACAAGGCGGTCCATATCGGCGCGGCAAAGCGAAATACCCTTGCCGTCAAGATACTTTGCAACAAAACCGAACGCGGTTTTTGCCGCCATTGTACCGATTGTTCCCGCACGGAACACATTTTCGCTACCAAAAAGTTCTTCGGTGTATTTATGCACCTTACCCTGAACATCCCCCGAGAAGTTAAGGTCAATATCGGGCGACTTGTCGCCGAAGAAGCCAAGGAAGGTTTCAAAGGGGATGTCATGTCCCTCGCCCGTAAGCGGCGCGCCGCATTTTGGGCAATTTTTGTCGGGCAGGTCAAAGCCCGAACCGACCGAGCCATCCGTGAAAAATTCGCTGTATCTGCACTTGGGGCAGACATAGTGGGGCGGCAGAGGGTTAACCTCGGAAATACCCGCCATTGATGCAACAAATGACGAACCTACAGAGCCACGGGAACCTACCAAATATCCCTGACTTTCGCTGTAGGCAACAAGTTTTTGCGCGATCATATAAAGCACCGCAAAACCGTGCTTTATGATTGAGGTGAGTTCTTTATCAAGGCGAAGCGACACTATTTCGGGCAGGTCATCGCCGTAAATTGAACGGGCGCGCTCCCAACAGATGCGCTGCAAATCCTCCTCTGCGCCGTCCATGTTAGGTGTATATGTGCCCTTGGGAATCGGTCGGATTTCCTCGCACATGTCATTGATAAGATTGGTGTTTTTAACAACTACCTCATACGCGACATCCTCACCGAGATATGAAAACTCTTCAAGCATTTCGTCGGTGGTACGAAAATAAAGACCGATGTCGCGGTCAGCATCGGAGAATTTCATACCCGCAAGCAAAATCTTGCGGTAAATTTCGTCCTCTTTGTTCAAAAAATGCGCGTCGCATGTAGCAACAACGGGTTTACCGAGTTTTTTACCGAGAGCGACGATCTTTCGGTTGAGGTTGCGAAGTCCCTCATCGTCGGCAACCTTTCCCTCAGCTATAAGGAAGCGGTTGTTGCAAATCGGCTGAATTTCAAGATAATCGTAAAAAGTGGCAATTCTCTCAATTTCATCCTGCGACTGACCGTCAAGCACGGCGTGGAAAAGTTCGCCCGCCTCACATGCAGAGCCGATTATAAGTCCCTCGCGATACTGCTCAAGCACAGTTTTGGGGATACGGGGATTGCGCTTGTAGTATTTAAGATAACTGTCCGAGATAAGGCGGTACAGATTTTTAAGTCCGGTTTGATTTTTAACCAAAATAATTTGGTGGTATGTGCGGAGTTTAAGCGGGTCGGAATGCTCACTCATCGCCGCATTTATTCCGCCAAGGTCCAAAAGTCCCTCGTTCATTATCTTTTCGGACATCTTGAAATAGATGTACGCAAGCATCTCTGCGTCATCGGAGGCACGGTGGTGATTAAAGTCACCAAGACCGTAATACTCTGCCAAAAGATTGAGCTTGTGCTTTTTGAGTTCGGGATTGGCAAAGCGCGAAAGCGCAACCGTATCAAGATAAGGATTTTTAAAAGATAATTTCAGTTTTTCTGCGGCGGCGCGGATAAAACTTGTATCAAAGTTTGCGTTATGGGCAATCAACACTCTGTCGCCGCAAAACTCAAGGAACTTGGGGAGCGCCTCATCAATTTTGGGCGCATCCTTAACCATTTCATCGGTAATACCCGTCAGTTCAACAATGTTTTCGGGTATCGGCATTTCGGGATTTACAAAGATGTTAAAGCGGTCCAAAATCTCGCCGTCCTTTATCTTTACCGCACCGATTTCCGTAATGCCGCAATTTGCAACGGAAAGACCCGTTGTTTCTATATCAAATACAATAAACTCGCCGTTTAGCGGCTCGTTACTCTCGCCGTAGAGTGCGCGCGCGGTATCGTCTACAAAGTATGCCTCCATACCGTAGATAACTTTGATGTCGCCCTGCTTTTCTGCGGCAAGCATCATTTCGGGAAATGACTGTACATTTCCATGGTCGGTTATCGCTACAGCCTTATGGCCAAAGCGTTTAGCAGTTGCAATAAGTGCAGACGGCTCAATAAGTGCGTCCATCTGCGACATAACGCTGTGGAGGTGAAGTTCCACGCGTTTTTCTTCACATGTATCCTTGCGAAGCACGGGCTTAATCTCTGCAATATGAAGGGGGCGCATTACATTTTCGTTAAAAAATGTATCAAGTTTTACTCTGCCGTAAACGGCATAGCACTTGCCCTCTTTCATCTTGCCGACAAAGTCCGCCTCTTCCATTGGAAAAATACCGCGAAGCGAAATTGATGAATCGTTGTCGGTGATACCGATTGTAATATTCATCTTATCGCCCTTGCGGGTTTCTTTGGTTTCAATTGCAAAAACCTTGCCCATGATAACGGTGGTGCCCGTCATATTTTGCAATTTTCGCATAGGTGTGGGAACTTTAAACTCAAATTCGTCACCGTAAATGATACTGCTTTCGCTTGTATCAAATGTCATATTGCCGCTTTTGAAAACAGTTTCGCTTACCTGCTCACTTTCAAGTTCCTCTGTGCTGAGCGTTGCAATCATGGGGAGTCGCGGTGCCGCCTCCTCGGCCTCTTTCGGGCGTTCACCCGAAGAGCGCGAAGCAGCATTTGCCGCCTCGTTTTTCATGGCGACGGCAATATTTGCGTCCATGCGTCGCAAATCCTCTTCAAACACCGAGCGATGCAAACTTTCCACATACTCGGCATTTTCACTTGTTTTAATCTCGACTTTGTAGTCAAGCGAAAACTCGCTTTTGATAATCCCCGATATAACAGAGGCGGTTTGCGCCGCCTCTAAAATTCCGATACCGCCCATGCCAAACGGAATTTCGATAACTATCACAGCACCGTTTATGTTAATGTCGGCATAACTGAAAAATCCCTTTGAAACCGTGCCCACGCGCTCGGTTTCAAGAAGCACGGCGGGCATGTACGCTCTCGAAAAAAGTTCGGACGGGTAATGGGGCAAAATTCTCACAGAATTTAAAGTATATGCCGCCGCAACCTCTCTTTCAAGCGCGTAAAGGTCTGCTTTTTCATAAATTTTGGGGAAATCCGCATTTATTTCAAGCATGCGGTTTTCCCTGTCTGCGCGCACTCCCGCAACCGTACCCGCTGACAAAATCTCGGCAAAGCGTTCGGTGCTTGGAGCATATTTATATAAATATTCGGCTAAAATCTTTGCCATTCTTTTGACCTTCCTTCTCTGCGGGTTAATCTTTTGCTTTTATCTGCAAAAGTTTACGGCACCGTGAATATTTGTCACGGTAATTTCTCCGTCAGGCTTCATATACTCGCCGTCAAGTGACCACGGAATATCATCCACGGGGACAAGTTTAATCTCCGATGCTTTGAAAAAGTCAAAGCATTTATTGTCAAAATTACTTGTTGTTAAAGAATTGATGATTGTATTGAGGTCGGCAATGGTCTTGGGCATCTTTATCAAAAGCACCTCAAAAAGTCCGTCATTGAGCGAAACAAGCTCGTCTTTGAGTTTTACAATTCCGCCAAAGGATTTTGAATTTGCAATCGCGCCGAAAACATAGTCATTTTCGTATGTTTTGCCACCTGCGGTAATCTTCATGTGATATGGTTTTATACTTTGTAAATCCTTGATTCCCTCAAAGATATACGCGGCATGTCCCCAAAAGTTTTTAATATCCTGCGGCACAGAATATGAAGTAGCAGTAAATGCGCCGAATGAAGCTACATAAGTAAAATATCTGTTGTTAAACTTACCGATGTCAAGTAAAAGCGGGCCGCCCGAAACAATGGACTCTGCGCATTTTCTTATGTCAAGCGAAATGCCCATGCTGGAGGCAAAATCATTTGTGCTTCCACAAGGAATATAGCCAAGCGGAACATTTACACCGTACTTCATCACACCGCAAATAACCTCGTTCAATGTGCCGTCGCCGCCCGCACATACAACAAGGTCAAAATCTTTAGCAAGTTGCATAAATTCAACGGCCTCTCCGCGGCGCGCAGTAACAAAAACGGTGGTTGCATAACCGCCGTGACCGAAAATTTGTATTACATCAAGAAGGTAGTTTTTCATGCGCTTTTTTCCCGCTACGGGATTTATGATAAGTAACAGTTTTTTAAGCATTTTTGACCTCGGTAGTGTAAGTTTATAGTTGTAAACATTCTAACACAAAAATACATTTTGAGCAAGAGGGTATGTGAGATAAATTATAGTTTATGCGCACGATTAAAAACACCTCATCCACCGCGTAGCGGTCCC
>JAZQWE010000186.1:0-13196 GCA_045632225.1 Eubacteriales bacterium
ATCAATATGCCGCTGCCAAAAGCAAAATTTTTGATAGAATTTATGTGATATTTGTAATGCTATTTATGATTTTTACGCCAAATGTCGGGTGAGCACCCGACACTCTTTACAAAAGTGCGGTAAAGATTGATATAACTGCCAAATCCGCACTCAATACTTATGCTGTACAGCGAACTTTCCGAGTTTTGCAACAGTTGCTTTGCCATATCAATCTTCATATCCGAAATGTAGGTGTGCGGGGTCTTTCCCGTTTCCTTTTTAAAGATGCTGATGATGTGATTTTTGCTATATCCGCAACTTGCTGATATAGCATCAAGCGAAAAGGGTTTTCTAATGTCTTTTGTTACCTCTGACACAACCTTTGCAACCACTTCTCCCGAACTTTTTTTACTTGAACTCTTGCAAAGCAATGAAAGAATTTTGTAAAAAATTGCACATTTTTCAATCAAACTCGCATTGGTAATTCTAAGCATTTCAAGTTCTTTGAAATAAGGCAAAAGTTCGGTAAAATCTGCGTTTCCGCGAAGGGGCAATGAGTTTTCCTCGTCTTCGGTATACTCGCCACCCGTCCATTGGACAAAATAATACTTGGGGCGGTCACTCTCGATAGGTCCCTCTTGAAAGAGCCCGCTACGCTGAATGTAAAACTCTCCCGCGCGCACCTCTACGGGCACACCGTTTTCAGAAAAACGAAGAACTCCGTCAAATACAACAACAAGCACATTCCACTTATATGTTCGGTTGACATGGCGCTCATGCTTTTCAAAATAACGAAATGATGAGTATGCCCATACGGGTAGTTTTTCAAGCGACAGTCTGTGTGACATGTACCCTCCCCCTTTCACTTTGTACTTTATATGTTATCGCTAAAAAACATATTTGTCAAGTCGCATAAATGCTTCTTTCACTCTTGAAAGCGGTAGCGCAAGATTCATACGGATATGCGTCTTGCCGCCAAAAGGTCTGCCATCCTGCCAGATAACACCGCAATCCCAACCGCTTTTCAGAACTTCATCAAGTGTTTTGCCGCTTTTTTCGATATGTTCGGCAAGGTCCAAAAACAGCATGTATGTACCGTCGGGCTTTTGAACGCTCACGCCGTCAAAATGTTCTTTTATATAATCAATGGCAAAATTTACATTTTCGCTGAGTGTTTTGCAAAGTTCATCCACCCACAAATGTCCCTCATCCTTGTATGCACCAATGAGCGCGTGCATTGAAAGCACATTCATGGTATTGTAGTGGGTGATTGACGCCTCTTTTGCCGCGCGGTCACGAAGCCAGGGATTGTAAATAATCTGATATGCG
The DNA here is from genome assembly GCA_045632225.1 of Eubacteriales bacterium. GTDB lineage: Bacteria > Bacillota > Clostridia > Oscillospirales > CAG-272 > UMGS902. The sequence goes on from JAZQWE010000186.1 coordinate 1,309, forward strand.
CCGATAAGGCCTGCAAGGTTAAATGTTTTTGAGGGCGCATAGAGCGCAACCGTGCGCATTTTTGCATCCTCGCTGACAGATTGCGTTGGAATATGACGATGGGAGTTCAAAAGAATATCCGACCAGATTTCATCGGAGATTACATACACATCATACTTTTTGAAAAGTTCCATTGCACGCTCAATCTCCCACTTTTCCCATACTCTGCCGCAAGGATTGTGAGGGGAGCAAAAGATAGCAACATGGATACGGTTTTGGATGATTTTTTGTTCCATATCCTCAAAGTTCATGCGCCACACACCGTCAACAATTTCAAGGGCGCTGTGTACAATTGAGTAGCCGTTGTCCGTAAGACATTTTGTAAAACCGATATATGTGGGGGAGTGGAGGAGCACCTTGTCGCCGCGACTGCTGATGGCTTTAAGCGCTGAAATAAGTCCGCCAAGCACGCCGTTTTGATAAGAAATATGCTCTTCTTCAAGACCCGTGACCCCATTGCGCCTTCTTTGCCAATCTATTATTGAAGAAAAATATTCCTTGCGTGTATTGAAATATCCGTATGCAGGATGCGCCGCGCGCTCGATTATCGCCTCTGTTACCGTTGGAACCGTTGCAAAATTCATGTCCGCAACCCACATCGGTATTGCGTCAAAGCCGTCTTTTGGCATAGGGGGTGCCCAGCCGTTACCAAGGCCGTCAATTGCAAGAGCATCCTTGCCGCTACGGTCTATTATCGAAGTAAAATCGTATGTCATGATTTCTCCTTAAATATTTACTGTGTTTATTTTATCATTTTTCGGCAATCTGCGCAAGAAGTTTAAAAAATAAAACGCCCGATGGGCGTTTTAAAAATTACAATTATATTATCAAAAACATTTTCCGTCTTTGCAATCCTCAGCTTTGCCGCTTTTGTAGCAAAGTTCGTTTTTGCATTGTCCGTTTTTAAAGAATTCTACAATGTTTTCGGTGGTTGTATCGGCAATATTTTCAAGCGCTTCCTCGGTTAAAAACGCCTGATGCGAAGATACTATCACATTTGGCATTGAAATAAGCCGTGCAAGCGTATCATCTTCAAGGATATGCCCCGAATTGTCCTCGAAAAACAGGTCTGACTCCTCCTCGTACACATCAAGGCAAGCCGCGCCGACTTTGCGCGATTTTATTGCCGCAAGCAATGCCTCTGCATCCACAAGTGCGCCGCGCGAGGTATTTAAAATCACTACGCCGTCCTTGCACTTTGAAAGCGAATTTTCATCAATAATGTGGTAGGTGCCCTCGTTCAAGGGGCAATGAAGAGATATTATATCGCTGTTTTTTAAAAGTTCATCAAGTGTTACATACCTGACGGTGTCACCGTTATCAAGTGCCTCAAAAGGGTATTTATCGTAGGCAAGCACCCGCATTCCAAAGCCACGGCAAATATCCACAAACACGCGCCCAATTCGCCCGGTACCGATAACACCAACGGTTTTTCCGTGTAAGTCAAAGCCCGTCATTCCGTTCAAACTGAAATTAAAGTCCCTTGTGCGTATATACGCCTTGTGTATACGGCGAATGGATGTAAGCAACATTGCCATTGTATGCTCAGCAACTGCATACGGCGAGTAAGCGGGTACGCGGAGCACATGAACCTTGCCGTAGGCATGTTTCATATCCACATTATTAAATCCCGCACATCTGAGCGCAACAACTTTCACACCCATATCATATAGGCGATCAATAACCGCGCTGTCAAGCGTATCATTAACAAAAACGCACACCGCATCATACCCGTTTGCAAGGTCAACCGTATCGGCGGTGAGTTTTGCCTCAAAATATTTAATTTTGAGTCCGCGCTGTGCACTAAAATGCTCAAACGACGGTTTGTCATACTGTTTTGCATCAAAAAAAGCTACCTTCATATCGTCACTCCTTTGATATTATGATGCCTAATTAACTCAAAACCATCCGTGATTGTTATTATTTTTTCAATTCAAGATAGGGTAAAACCTCAAAGCCGCATTTTTCATATACGCGAATGGCGTTTTCGTTTTCACTCTCTGCCTCTAATCGAAAAATACAGTTTTTATAATTTTCATCAAGAAAGGCAAAAAACGCCGTTCCGATCCCCTGCCCTCTGTACTCCTCTTTTACATAGATATCCTCAATCCAAACGCAAGGTTTTCCAAACTCGGTGGAAAAACTTTTTGCAACCATTGCATATCCCGCCACCTCTCCGCCACAGTCAAAAACATATCCCTCAAGGTAAGGATTTTCGTTTACACAGTTTTCAAAATCGTTTTCAAAAATCTCCTCGGAGCCGTTGCTGAGCACAGCAGGCGATGTATAAAACACGCGCATCATTTCTATAACCGCCGCTTTGTCTGCGCGCAACATCTGTCTTATTTGTGTATTCATTTTTAACACCTTATTATTTATTATTGTACTTATCGAAATGTCAGTTTATAATGATTATATCACAAATGTTTTAAAAATTACAAGTACAGTAAAAAAGAAAAAGGCAACACAAAGTGTTGCCTTTTTTTGAAATTAGAAATCGATTTCGTTGTCGTAGTAGCAAGCAAGAAGGAGTTTTTCCATCTCTTCCTGGCTGGGCTGACGGGGGTTGGAACCGGTGCAAGCGTCGCCGATTGCATTTGCCGCAATTTCGGGAAGTTTTGCAAGGAATTCCTGCTCGTCAATGATGCTCTTGTCAGCCTTTGTGCCACCCTCGCCGTAGAACTTGATAGCCTGGGGAATGTTGAGTGCATCGTTCATGTCGCGAAGCATCTTAACAAGAAGGTCTACCTTTTCGGTTACGGTGTTGCCGCCAAGACCGAGGAAGTCAGCAATTTCTGCATAGCGAATTGCCGCAGACTCAACCTTGGAGTTGTACTTAACAACCTTGGGAAGGTACATTGCGTTTGCACAGCCATGGATGATGTGGCCGCCGCTGAATGCAGCACCGGTCTTGTGAGCCATGGAGTGAACGATACCGAGGAGTGCGTTGGTAAATGCCATACCTGCAAGACACTGTGCATCGTGCATGTCGCTACGAGCGCTCATGTCACCGTTATAAGAAGGAACAAGGAAGTTCTTGATCATCTTGATAGCGTGAAGTGCAAGCGGGTCTGTGTAGTTACAGTTAAGTGTAGAAGCATAAGCCTCAACCGCATGAGTCATTGCATCCATACCGGTGTGAGCGGTGAGCTTTGCGGGCATGGTTTCTGCAAGATCGGGGTCTACAATTGCAACATCGGGGGTGATGTTGTAGTCAGCAAGAGGATACTTAATACCCTTTTGATAATCTGTAATTACTGCAAACGCAGTTACTTCGGTAGCGGTACCGGAAGTAGAAGGAATTGCACAGAACTTAGCCTTTGTGCGAAGTGTGGGGAAGCTAAATGGAGTGATAAGCTGTTCGAATGTGGTTTCGGGATATTCATAGAATGCCCACATTGCCTTTGCCGCGTCAATGGGAGAACCGCCGCCCATGGAAACAATCCAGTCAGGCTCAAACTTGCGCATAGCTTCTGCACCGCGCATAACGGTTTCAACCGAGGGGTCGGGCTCAACGCCTTCGAAAAGTTCAACCTCCATGCCACCTTCTTTGAGGTAAGCGATTGCCTTGTCGAGGAAGCCCATCTTTTTCATTGTGCCGCCGCCAACAACAATAATTGCCTTTTTGCCGCCGAGGGTCTTGAGCATCTCAAGCGAGCCCTTGCCGTGGTAAAGATCTCTGGGGAGTGTAAAACGTGCCATAATAATGTCCTCCTTGCGCTCCGTTTGGGAGCATGATATTTTTTTTGACGGTGTCATTCTACCTTTTTTGGGCACAAAGGTCAATACATACTTTTTTCAAATCACCTCAAAATCTTTGTGGCCGCAAATTTACTGACGCTTTCGTATATTTTTTTGTGCCCGACCTCACTTGACTTGTATATGTAAATCATTTATAATTTGTATGTAAAATTTAGTCGCTTACGCGAAATGTTTGAAACGAAAAAGGAGATAGAAAATGAAAGGTTTCGGCGTTGTTGAATTTAACAAAGTTGGTTGGTTAGAAAAAGAAAGACCCGTTTGCGGTCCTATGGATGCAATTTTGCGCCCTATCGCAATTGCTCCTTGCTCAAGTGACACACATACAAGTCATGGCGGCACTGCTCCCGGTGTAATTTTGGGTCATGAATCCGTTGCAGAAGTTGTTGAAGTTGGTAGCATGGTTAAGAACTTTAAGCCCGGTGATGTGGTTGTAGTTCCCTGCTGTACCCCCGATTGGACCGAAAAGAACATGCAGCAGCGCGGCGCAAACAATGCTCATGACTCCGGTCTTATGAAGAGCTTTAAGCTCCTTGGCGCATGGGACGGTGTTTTTGCTGAATTCTTTAAGATTAACCAGGCTGATGCAAACCTTGTTTTAAAGCCTGAAAATGTATCCGTTGAAGCGGCTCTTATGACCGTTGATATGATGTCCACCGGTTTCTACGGTGTTGAAATGGCTGATGTACAGTACGGCGAAACCGTTGTTGTTTTCGGTATCGGCCCTGTTGGTCTTATGTCTGTAGCAGGTACCGCACTCAGAGGCGCGGGCAAGATTATCGCTATCGGTACTCGCCCCAACTGTGTTGAACTTGCAAAAGAATACGGCGCAACTCACATCGTAAGCTACAAGGACGGCGATGTTGTTGAGCAAATTCTTGCAATCAACGGCGGTCAGGTTGACAAGGTTATCATCGCAGGCGGCGATTGCTCTGCTATGAATCAGGCTTTGATGCTTGTAAAGCCCAACGGTATCATTTCCAGCGTTAACTTCTATGACTTCCAGGATAAATTCGAGTTCCCTGCTTACCTTTGGGGTCTCGGCATGAGTGATGTTACTATCCGCGGCGGTTTCTGCCCCGGTGGTGCATACCGCATTGAAAAGCTCCTCAACCTTATTGAGGCAGGCCGTATCAATCCCGAAAAGCTTCTCAACTACAAGTATGAAGGCTTTGACAAGATTGAAGAAGCATTCAAGGTTATGGACGAAAAGCCCAGAGATCTTATCAAACCCATCGTATACATCAAATGGTAAATAAAAAATGAGGTGCTATGCACCTCATTTTTTTGTTTTAATTAGTTGCAAGAAACGCCGCCGTCGATAACTACAACAGAGCCGTTCATAAACTTGCCTTCGTCGCTGGTAATCATCAAAGCAGCCTTGGAAATGTCCTCAACCTTACCTGCGGGGAGGGATGTATCAAGACCAGCCATAACTCTTGCGATACCGGCCTGGCTGATGTTTGTCTGGCTGTTCATTACCTCGGTTTCAACTCCGCCGGGGCAGATAACATTGCAACGGATGCCCTTGTCTGCATACATAAACGCAGTATTCTTGGTAAGACCAACCATTGCATGCTTGGATGTGGTGTAAGCCGCACCTGCACGGCAACCGCATACACCGCCGATGGAAGCGATGTTAAGAACATTACCGCTACCGTTTTTAAGCATTTCGGTAACAGCCTTTCTTGTAGCGTACATGGGGCCTGTAAGGTTTACAGCCATGATGCGCTCCCAATGCTCGTCATCAACCTCGGTAATGGGCTTGAATTCGTCCATGATACCTGCGTTGTTAACAAGTACATCGATTTTGCCGCACTCGCTGATTGCAAAATCAATCATACCTTCATTTACTTCCTTAGAAGAGATGTCGCCAACATAGGGGAGAATCTTGCCTGCAAGGTTCTCCGCCTCTTTGGCCAACTGTTCAAGGCGATCTTTTCTGCGAGCAACCGCGATTACGGTAGCGCCCTCGCTTGCATAGTCAAGCGCAATTTTGTAACCCATACCGGAGCTTGCGCCGGTAACAACAACACTTTTGCCTTCAAATCTCATTTGTTTTTCTCCTATTCAAAAGATAACTTTTATTTACAACTTAATTATACCAATTGGTTATTTTTTGTCAATTCATATTTTTTCAAAAATTTGCAAATTCTTTGAGGTTAGATGAAAAACGGATGCAAAAACTGTGTTTTTACATCCGTTTTTTTGATTTTATTCTACTGTTTTCTTTAATACATAAAGAACATCAAGCAATGTTACATCCCCGTCACGGTTATAGTCATAGTTTGCATCGCTACCACCGTTTAAGCAATGGCGAAGCACTTCTAAAACATCCACAACTGTAAATGTAACTTCAGTTTCGGCCACGGTCAAAATATAACTACATTCGGTTTCGGGATAAACCTCTGTAGCAGAAGCGGTTGCGGTAATGTATACAGTACCTGCCTTGTGAACGGTAACCTCGCCGGTATTTTCGTCCACACTCGCAATATCGGTATTACTACTGTGATAAACTACCGTGCTACCCTCGACATTTCCGGATGCGGTGATTGCAAAAGGCGCATCCCCAACATTCTTGCTTACAGAATCAATTTCAAAAGCAAAGTTATATTCAAGCAATGCAAAATCGCTGAAACTGTCCACAACAAAGCGCGCGTGGAAACAGAGGTTGCTCTCGTGCCAATAAACATAGGGCCACATCTGCTCAATAGTTCCGTCCCACAGTTTATGAAGCACAACCAAGAAGTTCGGGTTGATACCCGCAGGAACGGGCATATCAATTACTACGGGAACGATTAACTGTTGCGTAGCCTCTTCTTTATCGTCCTTATCAATTGCACCGTTTAACTTCATGGAGAACTGAACTGCATTATGCTGTTGTTCATTGATAACAATACCCACTTTCGGCTCGTCAATCTCCAAAGTAACGGTTGGAGTCTTGCCGTTTTCGGGATTTTTGTCAGCCAAATTAAGCGTTGCACCAATCATGGTAACGCCGCTTGCAATGTCTTTAATTGCTTTAGGAGCATTGTTCTTTGCATCAACTTTTTGGTCAACATTATCAAAAACAGCCGCTTCAAGCTGTTTGATTAAATCAAGTGTACCGCTTGAAACACCGCCCGAAATTTCCAAATCTGCCGCCATTGCGGTGCGGAGGTCTGCTGTTTGATTTTCCAAAGCGTTTTGAACATCCTGAACTGTGGTGGTTCCGTTTGCTCCCGGAAGGAGATTTGAAAGTTGGCTGTTAATGATGTCGGTAATGTTTTTAACATCCAAAGCCGGGCTGAAATCAGACCATTCGCTGATACGGTACTCTGTAATATCTGCGGGAATTACGCGAACCTTGAAATAGTACGCCGCTACTCCGTTTGCTTCCAAATTTTCGTCATGGAACCAAGCACCATAGTACCTTTCGTTGCTGATATCGTCAACATGAATGTCAAAAATGCCGTTTTCCGCTTCCATATCGCCATTTTCGTACAATGTATAATACTGTACTTCAAAGTATCCGGCACCGTTTTGCTCTCCGATATAGAGCGGCCATGCGGCCTCATAGCGACCTTCTGCATTTTTCACCCATTCAAGGGTTGCATCACTTGGGAAAACAAGTTGTGCCACGGGTTTTTGATAAGTGTATTCGGGCGACCATTCGCTCCAATCACTACTGCGGTATTCGGTGCCGTCACCCTCGTTGCGAATGCGGAATTTATATGTACCGCTTGGCAAATCGGCGTAGATAAAATCGGTAATGCTGAAATGAGTGCGCTTATCTACATCGCCAAAGCCCCATTTTCCTGTTTTCACAGGAGTTGTATAACCGTCTGCCGCAGAGTAAATCTCAACCTCAAAACGGTTTTGGCGAAGTCCATAAACCTCGAAACTCATTGAACCCATGCGGTCGGTTGTGTGTACGGAAAGGTCGGGCCATTGGTCATAATGTTTGTTCCAAATCAGATTGATTGGAGTTGCAAGCTTATCAAGGTCACCGCGGTTAAGTTTAAAATACCAACCGCAATGCCCGCCGTATTGGTTGATAATGAGGAACTCATAATAATTTCCACCGCTCGGCATATTGTTGGGATTCGGACTTAACTTAGCATAAGTTCTGTCGGCAGACAACTCAATTATAAATTGATTTGTAGCATCCTCACCAATGCTGTTGTTGCACACATATTCAATGCTTGAGATTATATCGTCCGCAGAGGCAACAAGGTAAACGCAAGGGTAATCCGCACCGCCAAGGGTAATCTCGTTACCAAGATAAGTGGATTTGCTTGCTATGGGACTGCTGTATAAAGCGTACATCGGCTGTCTAACTATAACGGGCATGGTGCAAGTAACGCCGTCATCATTTATGTAGGTAATTTCGCCTGTTTCGTTAAAGCCGACGGCACTGATACGAAGTTCATTTTGGTCAATAAAGCCCTGCAAAATGTCCGTGGGAAAAACAAGTGACTCGAGTTCAACTTTAACCATGTTTTCCTCTGTACCATAGTAAAACTGAACCGCAAAACTGTTGCCCGTGGGAATGTCCAAATAGGTGTGAAGCGGGCCGTCAATCGGCTCATACCATCTCTCGTTTTCGTCATCCCATTCGAGGTTGCGCAACATCAAAGCAGGTTGACCGTTTTTAACAGAAAACCAAGCATACTCAGTTCTGGTGCTGCCGTCCGGATATGCAACTTCAAAGTATGCAAAATAGGATGAATCTGTAACAATGGCACCATCCTTAACGGTGACTGTTGCATAGCTGCCGTCAGCTGATACAAAAACATCAAAAGCAGAACCGCCGTCTTCCCAACCTAAAAAAGATTTGATGGTCATCTCATCTTTATTTATAGGGAGCACATACATAGTGCGGTTATCTTCGGTAACAACAAAAGGTCTCTTCCAATAGATGTATCCCGATTGCGAAACGGTGTTTGTACCGTATACGCCAAGGCTTGGAAGAGTGGCAGGAATATCAACATAGTATGTCTTGCCATTTTGCGTATAACTGATACCCGTTGTGTTAAATCCGAGAGCAAATACTTCCAAAGCGTTTTCAGGTGCAGAGTAACCATCTATTTCAACATATACGGCACTAAGGTCATCATGGAAGTTTAAATCTTCAATTGCCAAAGGTTTAAGATTGCCACTGCGAATATCACTCTTTGTACCAAAGAAGAAAGCCGCCCATATACTAAAGCCAGGAGTGGCCTCCCATTTTGTCTGGGGATCTCTAAAATCTATCTCCCAACTTTCGGTATCATCAAAGTAGTCTAACCAACAGAAATAGAGTCGAGGCAGAGTGTTTTCCAAAATGACGGTGCGTCCCCATCTGCCGTAGTATGAATTTGTATTTTTATCTACAATCTCAGCTTCAAAATGATAGTAACCGTCGGCATTAAAATCGGTGAGTGTCACTTTTGCATAAGTACCGTCACTTGAAAGTTCTACATCTGCAACAGTTGTAATGCTATCTTGATTGATATATGAATCAAAAACGGTATTGATTTTACTCATCACACAGCCCATTGCCTTGTCAGCGGGAGAAAGAGAGATATAGAAAACATCATTTTCACCCGTAACAAATGCTGTGTTAATCAATGTGTCTGCATTAAAAGGCATTGCAGAATACATGCCTATATCAGGATATCCAAGATTAACCGTTACGGTATAGTCAACACCGTTTTCGGTATATCCTATTAAACTTGAACCGATTTTAGTTGTGTGGAACTCAGACCATCCGTAATCACCGTCTATCCATTCAAGTTCAATTCCGGGCGTAAACCACAAATCAAGCGGATCGACATACATTGTACTACCGTCGGGATAGCACATAAAGAACTGCGCGCCAAACCAATCCGAAGCGGCATACTCAAACGGTTGATCGCCGTTTACAACGCGAACGCCCTCTGTTCCGTCATCATTCCATACGAGAACATGCATCTGCAGTTGGGGTGCTTTGTCTGCGGCAAAAATGCCGATGGACATGGCAAAAACAAACGCAATAGCGACAAGTGCCATTGTCAAAACTCTTTTTTTCATCGTTTTTCCTCCGTTAAATGTGCAAATCCGCACTATTTTACTACATTTTAAAATCACAATGCTTTGCCGCCGGAAACTTTAATCACCTGACCGGTAATCATCCTTGCCTGCTCGCTTGCGAGAAACAAAATAGTTTGAGCGATGTCATTTGGCTGTATCAACTCTCCCATTGGAATTAGCGGTGCAACCACTTTTTCAAAATCTTCGTCTATCCAACCCGTTTGCGTTGGCCCGGGCGCAACGGCGTTAACCGTAATTTTGTACTTTGCCACCTCAAGTGCGATACTGCGGGTAAGCGCCTCTAAAGTCGCCTTACTTGCGCCGTAGGCAATTTGCCCCTCAAAAACTTGCGATGCATCGGTGGAAATGTTGATAATTCTGCCGTAGTCACCGCGGTGCTTGACAAATTCGCGAGTCATAAGGATACTTCCGCGCACATTAACCGCAAATGTATCATCAATCACGCTTTGCGTGATTTTCTCTATCGTATCAATTCCGTCCATGTCGCCGTCTGCCGCGTTGTTAACAAGAATATCAACTCTTTTGTATTTTTCAAGCACTTGCATATAAATTTCTTTTACCGCATCCTCGCATGAAATATCACTCTCGATAACCAAATAATCTGCGTTTATTTCTTTAAGCATGCTTTCCACGGTGCAGGCATCACCCGCATTTGCCGCAAAATATCTGTCTGTACCGTTTTTGTCAGTCTTGCTTTTATCAAAATCTCTTGCAATCTTTTTATATACCAAAACAACTTTTGCACCTTCTTTGGCAAAAGCCATGGCTGTTGTCGCGCCGATACCTTGCGGATTATTTGCGCCCGTAATTATCGCAACTCTGCTATTTAATCCGTAATTTATCACTGCATTACCTCGTTAATCCGTAATTTTCCTTAATTATAGCATGTTGCCGAGGTGATTGTAAACAGCAAAAATAATATTGACAAAAAATTGTATTTATGTTTTAATACAATAAATTAAAAATTACAAAAAGGACACGCTTATGATATATCCAAAATTTTTAACAAAAGGCGCAACTGTTGGCATTACCGCTCCATCCAGCGGCGTTGCAGAAAAAAACAGAGAGTCATTTGAAAAAGCACTTGCAAATCTTAAAAGCAACGGTTTGAATCTTGTCCTTACCGACAATGTATACAAATGTTCAAAAATAGCAAGTTCTCCCGCCGATGTAAGAGCGGCAGAGTTTCACTCACTTATCGAAAACGAAAAAATCGACATGGTGCTTACATCGGGCGGCGGTGACATGCTAATCGAAATGCTTGACTATATCGACTACGAAAAAATCAAGGCAAATCCCAAGTGGATTATGGGCTACAGCGACATCACAGGGCTCATTTTGCCCATCACGCTCAAATGTGATATTGCCACGGTATACGGCCCAAACGCCGGCGGTTTTGATCTAAACAAACTGCACCCCATGCTAAAATCGGTTTCCCCCTTGCTTGGCGGCAAGCCGCAGGTACAGCACTCATCAAAAATGCATGAGCGAGAGCGCCTGCCCGATTCTGAAGGCTACAACCTTGACACACCAACCGTTTGGGATGCACCGCACGGCGACTTTACCGCCAGCGGCAGAATGCTTTCCGCCTGCATTGACTGTGCACAGTTCTTTGTCGGAACAGATTTTGCCCCCGTTGAGGAATTCATAAATAAATACAACGCAGACGGCATAATCTGGAATTTTGACAACTATGCCCTCTCCGCCGAAAACCTTTATTACAGTCTTTGGAACATGAAGCATGCCGGATGGTTCAAAAACACCCGCGCGGTAATGATTTCTCGCACTCTCTTTCCGAACAGCATGTTTGATTTGCCCTACCGCGACGCCGCTGTGAGCGCGCACGGTGACATCCCCGTTGTACTTGACACCGACACCGGACATGTAAAACCCATGATGCCACTTATCAACGGCGCCATGACAAAGCTCACCGTCAAAGACAAAGGTGGCAAAGTGGAGCAAAATTTTGAAAAATAAATGTCGGATGAAAACTAAATAAAAAACAAAGGCTGCGATTTTGCAGCCTTTGTTTTTTT
>JAZQWE010000187.1:0-14852 GCA_045632225.1 Eubacteriales bacterium
CGGTCCCCCTTCCCCTTCTGGGGAAGGCTTTAAGATGAAGATTTTCGCTCATAAAGAGCGAAAATCAACTATAAATAGCCTTCTCCTGTGGGAGAATGGTGACATAGCGACCGAAGGTCGCATTGGACGGATGAGGAGTCCATTACTTTCGCATAAACTATAATTTCTCATCGCCAAAACGATATTTCGAAAAAAATTCAGTAAATTTTCAAAATATGATGAAATTTTCATTTATTATATGTTATAATGATAATAAAATGGTATACTATGATGTTTTTAGGGAGGTTCCAATATGAATCCACAACTGAAGGCAAAAATAATGGAATCTCTTTCTGCTGTTTTGCCAATCTCGGGTATTGTGCTTGCGCTTAGCATTTTGCTTGTTCCGCTTGATGTTGGAACGGTAATGATGTTTGTCATTGGCGCGGTGCTTCTCATCTTTGGTATGAGCATGTTTCAACTTGGTGCCGATATTGCAATGGGCCCTTTGGGCGAGGGTATCGGTATTCAACTTTCAAAAACTAAGTATATATGGCTCATCAGCCTTATCAGTTTTGCAATGGGCGTTATTATCACCATTGCTGAGCCCGATTTGCAGGTGCTTGCAGAGCAAGTCCCCGCCGTTCCCAACTTTACTTTGGTAATCACGGTTGCGGTTGGTGTTGGTATTTTTCTTGCACTTGCAGTAGTGCGTATACTCCTTAAAATTGACCTTTCATGGCTTTTGATGGGACTTTATGCAGCGCTCCTTTGCTTTTCGTTCCTTGTGCCCGATAACTTCCTTGCTGTTGCATTTGACTCCGGCGGAGTTACCACGGGCCCCATTACCGTTCCTTTCATCATGGCAATGGGTGTCGGCCTTTCTTCAGTTCGTTCCGATAAAAACTCCTCAAGCGACAGTTTCGGTCTTGTAGCACTTTCAAGTGTCGGCCCGATTTTGGCGGTAATGATGCTTGGCTGTTTCTTCAAACCCACAAGTGCCGATGTTTCTGTTGGCGGCGTTCCAACCGTTAACACAATGATGGATGTCAGTGCTGAATTTACAAAAAATTTCCCGCGCTATTTTGAAGAAGTTGTGGTTTCACTCCTGCCTGTAGTTGCGGTATTCATTGTGTTCCAGCTTCTTACTCGCCGTTATCACAACCGACAGATTTTCAAGGTAGTAGTCGGTTTCCTTTATACATATCTTGGCCTTGTGCTTTTCCTTTGCGGCGTTAATGTCGGGTTTGCCCCCGTTGGTACCGTTATCGGAAAAGAACTTGCCGCCACAAGCCAGAAATGGTTGCTTGTACCGATTGGCATGCTCATCGGTTACTTCATTGTAAAAGCCGAACCTGCAATTCAGATTCTCAATAAGCAAGTGCAATCCGTAACAAACGGCGCTGTCAGCGCGGCGGCAATGAACCGCTGTTTGCAGATTGGTGTTGCGGTTTCGCTCGGTCTTTCAATGACGAGAATTATACTCGGTTTTTCAATTGCCTACATCGTAATTCCCGGCTACATCATCGCGCTTGTAATGTCGCGCTTTGTGCCTAAAATCTTTGTCGGTATCGCATTTGACTCGGGTGGGGTTGCAAGCGGTCCTATGACATCCACATTCATTCTCCCGCTTTGTATCGGCGCATGTTCAATGCTTGGCGGTAATGTTATGACGGATGCATTCGGTGCGGTTGCGCTTGTTGCGCTCACTCCTCTTATCTCCGTGCAGATGATGGGTGTGGCGTACAAACTTAAAGTTCGCGCTATGGAAAAATACAAGTCGGGTGCTATGCTCGAGGCGGACAGCGACGATATTATCGAGATAGAGGAGTGATAGAATGGCTAATGAATTTAATCAAAAACTCCGCGCACTCTTTCTTATCACAACTCCCAAAATGGCGAAAAAAGCCACCGAGGTGTTTGAGGAAAACTCGGTACCCGCACATTTTCGACTTGGTGCAATGGGTACGGCAACGAGTGATGTTATGGACATCCTCGGCCTTGGTACTGCTGAAAAGCAGATGTTTGTCAGCATTTTGGATAAAGAAAAAGCGGACTCAATGCTCTTGAAACTTTACAAAGCGTTAAGAATAGGAGCGATAAACAGCGGTATCGCATATACTCTGCCGCTGAATGGGGCGAGCAAAGTTGCCTTTCGTATGCTTGATACAGCGGACGAAAAAAACGAAGAAAGAAGGGACTTACGCGCAATGAGTGAAAAGAAAAATGCAATGATTGCCGCGGTGGTAAACCTCGGATACAGTGAAGATGTTATGAATGCCGCAAGAGGCGCAGGTGCCGGCGGCGGTACCGTGATCCATAGCCGCGCGGTTGCGGGTGAGAATGTTCTTCCTCAAATCGGTGCGTTGCTTGCCGACGAAAAGGAAATTGTACTTATTGTTTCAAGCGCTGAAACCAAACTTGCCATAATGCAGGCCATCAGCGAAAAATGCGGCGCAAATACAGAGGCAAAGGGAATTGTATATTCTTTCCCGATTGACAATGTTGTAGGCCTTTCAGAGTAAAAAAGAACACGTTTGGGCAATGCCCAAGCGGGGATTTTTTGTTTTATTCGCCTGAAGGAGCAAATACATAAGTGCCTGCGGGAGTGGGCTCGCCGATGTAGGGGAAACCGGTTTCATCAAATGTGAGCTGGTTAACTGCGAGTTTTCTGCCGCTTGACTGGTAGTGATATGCCACCCAATACTGGGTGCTGTCGGGGGACATGAATACAGAGCAATGGCCGGGTGACTTGATGGAGTCAGTGCCAAGCATAATTGCTTCTTTATGCTTTGTCCAGCTTGTCTTTGAAAGAATATCATCGCCGGTAAATTCGAGGATGCCAAGACAGTACTTGCCCGTGGTAACGCCGTTTGCGCTGTAGAGCATAAAGAGTCTGCCCTCGGGAGAAACGAATGTGAAGGGACCTTCGTTAATGTTACCGTCCACGGTTTCAAAATCGTAGGTGGGAGTTGCGATAACGGAAATCTTTGATTCGGTATCGATTGTCCAAGGATTTGCAAGTTTTGCAATTGAGATGATGTTGCCCGAGCGGATTCTCGCAAATGCGATGTAGTTCTGTCCCTCATAGGTAAAGGGGTGAGCATCGATTGCCCAGATTTCATCGTTTAAGAACGCCTTGAACTTGTATTCGCCGTAGGGGTCAGCACTTGTTGCCTCAAGGCAGAAAAGGCGGATGGATTTTGATGCACCGTCATCTTTGTCTTCCATTGAGGTTGCGCCACTTGCATAGATGTACCACTTGCCGTCCATCTTTTTGAGTTCGGGTGCGTAGAGTTTGTGCTTTACTTCAGCGTTTTCGCCCGCTACATAGATTTCTTTGCCGTCGGAGGTGTCGAGATTGCCAAGTTCGGCAAGAGTTTTTGCGCGGTAGAGGATAACGCGGTCGTTTTTGGGAGCGGAGTAAATGGCGTAGTAATAGCCGGTTTCGTTATCGTAAACGATGCAGGGGTCGCCCGACTGACCGAGTGCACGAACGGGAGCGGGGATAAGGCCGCCGGTGTAGTTATTTGCCTCGGTGAGCGTTACTGTGGGTTTGTTTTTGATATAAGATGTTGCAAATGCGCTTGCCGCATTGCGGAGGATGGAGTTGTTTGCACCGCCGATTGCAACGGAACTACCCGCAATGAACATTGCGGCATCGTCTTCACCGATGGTTTCGAGCGATTTTGAAATATTTCTTGCGGTGTTGCCCACAACGATTTCGCCGTTTTGCTCGGGAGTTTCATCGGTAACAAGTTCAAGTGTTACACCGTACGCGGTTTTAACTGCATTGATAATGGTGTTTGCCGCAAGTTTTTCGGTTGCATTTGCCGATGCGCTGATGACAACCTTGCACTTGGTAATATTTACATTACCCACGGTAAGGCCATCGCTCTCGCTGCCGATAACGGAGTTCATCACATCAGCGTTTACAGCGCCGCTCTTGACAAGGCGGTCGCAGATTTTATCGCCGCTTTTTACTGTTGCGGTAAGTGCGTTGAAGCAAATCACGAATGCGTCACCCCTTGTAAAGTTTGTGTCGGGAGTTTCGTTTTCGATAAGACCAACTGTTTTAGCAAGGGCGTAAGGGGTGTTCCAACTAAAGTCACCCTCTGCATCCTTGTATCC
Source organism: Eubacteriales bacterium (assembly GCA_045632225.1). GTDB lineage: Bacteria > Bacillota > Clostridia > Oscillospirales > CAG-272 > UMGS902. The sequence goes on from JAZQWE010000187.1 coordinate 4,111, forward strand.
GAGAACGCGGAGGATTGCGGTGAGGAATGCATAGTCGCTCATTGCGCTGTTGCAGTCGAACTTTGTCGCGCTGACACCTGCGGTAATGCCGTTTGCATAGGCATAACTGATATAGGGAACCGCCCATGTCAAAAGGTCGGTAAAGGGATGGGTGTTTGTATTTGCGGTTGCATCTTTCTCTGCGCCGAGGAAACGAACCACCTGAGTGATTGATTCGGCACGGGTGAGGTTTGATGAAAGGTCAAAGTTTATACTGCCGTCTGCTAAAGTCCCTTTGCCTGCAAGAAGGCCGAGGGTGTAGAGCGCGTTTGCCGCGTCTGCGCCGTTTTCCTCTGCCGCAAATGCGGTGGGAACAGCCGAGGCGCCAAGCATGAGTGCCAAAAGCAAAGATACTATTTTCCTTGTGATTTTCATAGCAAATTCTCCTTTGTGGGGAAAGATGTTAAATATATTGTACATTATATTTGCCGATTGGTAAATAGAAAATAGCGTTTTTATTGTATAAAAAATAGAGAACTGTTTGCACAGTCCTCTATTTTAATATTGTTAAAATTTGATTCCGCTACCCCAAGAGAAGTCGGAGGCGTATACGGGCACGGTGCCAACGGTGAGTCTAAAGTGGAGGGTTTGTCCGTTGGTAAAGCCGCTGTTGCCGATTTTGGAGCAGATAACATCGCCGTTTTTCACAGTATCGCCAACATTTACGGTGATGCTGTCTTTGTCAAGATTGTGGTACCAGCTGTAAAGACCGTAGCCGTGGTCAATAACGATGATGTCGCCCGAGAATGCGGTGTATGCAACCGCAATTACCTTGCCGTCCATAACAGCAACAACCTTGCTGCCGCTGTACATTGTAAATTCCATACCTTCGTTAAGGTAGTCAGCCTTGAGTGCGGGAACAGGACGGAGTTTGCCGTAGCCGCGAAGACCGCCGCCTGCATAGCCGCTGTTTGCAATTGCAAAGTTCTCGGATGTGAAATACTTTGTCGAGGAGTCGTTTCCGTTTGTGGTTGCCAAAACAAATTCGTCATAGGCCGCAAGGGTATCGGCGGTGTAGGTTGCCGCGATTTTTTCCTTGGAAACGCTGTACTCGGATGCGCTACCAAAGCGCTTGTTTTCAAGTTTCACGGTGAAGGGGTAGTCAATGCCTTCGTATGTGAAAGTTACTTTATATTCACCGGGAGCGGTGTCGTATGCGGTGGGGAGGAACGCGTAGCAATTCTTGCCGTCCTTGTAGAATACGGGGGAGATTTCCTTGCCATCGTGGGTGAATGCGGGGGTGGCGGTGAATGCAATCGCATCGGGATTGCTTACACCAAGCGCGCTTATCAGCGCAATGTCACCGGGCTCAAACTTTGCATAATCAGCATTTTCGCTACCGCTGTAAGCGATAACAAATTCGGGTTGTGCCGCAATGTCGATAACAAAGGAGTAGTTTGCCACGCCAAAGGGCATGGTTTCGGTTTCGTTCCATGCGGCGTATGCGTCAATAGTGATAACGGAGTTTTTCTTTGTGTCGATACCGGTCATTTCGGAGTAATTACCGCTGTAAATATCGTTGCCGTCCTTGTCTTTAACAGTTACGGTAAAGGTGTCGGGAGCACGGTCAAAGGAGAGGGAAGCGCCGCTCATGCTTGTGTAGGTGAGAGTATCCTCTGCTTTTTTGGTAACGGAGGCATCAAGGGTTGAGTTGCCGCTTGCGGTGGTGTATGTCCATGTATAGTCACTTGGGAGAATTACATTTTCGCCGTTTGTGAGTGTGGGGAGATAAGCATCGGAATAAAGGCTTTGTGCATACTTGGTTTCAAGGAACGCCGCCACATGCGAAGAATCCATTTTGTATGCGGCACCCTTTGAGTCAACATAGTAACCCGTTACGGTGTCTGCAAGGATGTAGTAAAGAGTGTCGGTTTTGCGAGCGCCGTCAACGGATGAAACGATAAAGTTGTTTTCGCCCGAAAGCGCGGTGGGAAGGTCGCTTTTAATTGACTTTGTACCGTTTGTAATCTCGCTGAAAAGCTTTCCGATTTCGCTATCCGGCTTTTCTGTGTAAACCAAGCCGCTTACATTGTCCAAAATCTGAATTTCGCTTGCGGTATCAAGCGTAACGGGGGTGCTTTCCATATAAATATAGTTTGCAATGCCGATGTAAGCGGGGATGAACAGCGCAACAATCAGCAAAGCGATTATAAGTTTGTTGTTTTTCATGTATGTCCTCCGAGAAAAAACATTTTTTTAATTATACCACACTCAAGCGGGATTTTGTAGTGTTTTTTGAAAATATTTTTTCGATATTACACAATCTAAAAATTATATAAAATATGGTGGAATTTTTTTCTTGCTTTTTCGGCCTAAAGATGGTATTATTAAAATTAGAATACAATTGCCTTGAAATGAGGCGGAAAGGTGTACAATATGAACAAAAAACTTCTTGCATTTTTGACAGCACTCTTGCTTGTCAGTCTTCTTGCATTTGGTGCAAGTGCAAAGGATGTCTATGTAATGGACGGCGGCGTAGGTGACGGTACCTCGGCAAGCGCTCCTTTCGGCACCCTTGCAGACGCTATCGCTGATCTCGGCGGCGAAGGCGGCAACATCATCCTCGTTGGTGATACCACCGTGGCTGATAAAACAACTATTCCCGAGCAGGCGGCAGACCTTGTTATTACTGCCCAAAACGGTGCAAAACTTCTTGTTAAAAACCGTTTACAGATCGAAAACAACACAAATGACAATGTTTTCACATTTGACATGCCTCTTGATGTAACTGCAAACTTTGCATGCTTCATGCTCGGCGGTTTTAACAATGTTGTATTCACCGAAAACTTTGTTGTTACCTCAAGCGGCGGCGGAAGCATCAGCTTCTACGGCGGTGTTCACCTTGGCGAAACCAAAGATGATGTAGCGGGTGTTACCGAAATTCCTTATTCTATCACCGTAAACGGCGGTGCATTTAGCCGTTTTGGCGGCGGTAGCTTGCGCAACGCTGTTGAACAGCGTGCGGGCGCAATTGCGGCTCCCATTACCATCACCGTAAACGGCGGTACTTTTGGTGCTATTGACAATTACCCCACCACTTCCAATAATAAGAATTACGAAGCGTTCACTATCTCCGGTATGTCCATCCTTGCAGATGATGCTACCCTTAATATCAACGGCGGTACATTCAATTGCCCCATCTATGCACAGGGCAGAATGGGCACATACGCAGGTGCGGCTTCTAAGGACAGCGCAATCATTTCCACCGATGCAAAGTATTATGCAATCGATGGCGATGTTGAAATCAATATCGAGGGCGGTACTTTCAACGGCGGCTCTCTCGGCGCAGTTTATACTCAGGCGGCATACACCCAGCTTATGAGAGGTAACTTTGATGTTACTGTTATCGGCGGTACTTTCAAAGAAGGCACCGTATTTGATGCAACTCAGGTAAAGGCTTATGAAGGTAGCGAAAACAAGGCTACTCTTGCATTCTCCGGCGTTTCTGTTACTCCTGTTCGCTTTGATGTGGTTAACAATGTTGCACAGACTTATGACGAGCCTTTGCGCGTTGTATTTATCGGTGACTCCATTACCGAGGGTTATGCTCCCACAGCGGCAGGCGTAGACCGCCTTACCGAATCCTATCCCGCACAGTTCCTCGCGGCTTGCGAAGAGGCGGGCAAGGAAGTTATCGTTGGTAACTTCGGCGTTTCTGCGGCAGGCTTCCTCCCCTCTAACGGCCGCTACTACGGCGATCTCTTTACATGGGATGTTGTTAGAAACGAAACCGATGCAGATGTTGTATTCTTTGCAATGGGTACAAACGATGCACAGACTGCAGGCGGCACCAACGGTGCACTCCTCGAGTTTGAAAAGCAGTTTGAATATTTCATTACCGAAATGGGTAAGGTAGCTGACAAGGTATTCATTACCAATGCAATCTACCGTTACACCACAAACCACCTTGCAGACCACCGTGCATCCGCAGTAATGCGTCCCACTCAGGAAAAAATCGCAAAGAAACTTGCGGCAGCAGATGACAAATATGTATTTGTTGACCTCTATGGTCTTACCCTTGATGCGGCTATTTCCGATGCACTCTTCCAGGATGAAAGCGGCAAAGCTCACGAACATCTCCATCCCGCGGCTCCCGGTCTTAAGATGATGGGTCAGCATTGCTACAATGCACTCTTTAACGGTGTTTATGCTCCCGCTGAGGACTATCACCTTACCGACATCTATGTTTCCGACAACGGCACAGATGCAAAGTTCGGTACAGGTACTGCAGAAGATCCCATTAAGAACATTGAATATGCATACGACCTCATGGCACGCGGCGAAAAGGTTACACTCCACATCGTTGGTACATCCACATTCGATGGTGACCAGGGCGGTAAAGAAGGCGGCAATGTATACTTCCCCATGGCTCCCTCCGAACTCACAATCGTAGGTGAGGGCGAAGATGCAGTTATTTATATGCCCTATGCAAACACCCTCAAGATTGGTACAAACCTCAAACTTGACAATGTAACTCTTAAGGGTACAGCGATTTCCATTGTCGGTTGCTACAATAACCTTGAGTTTACCGATACAGTAAAGACCAACGGTACATTTAGCTTCTATGCAGGCTACAATGTTTTTGGCGCACATGAACCTACTACTGCGGCATTTGATACTGCAGAGTCTGCTTCTTCCAATGCAGATTGCACCGTTACTGTAAACGGCGGTAAATATAATAACTTTGTATTCGGTAACGGCCGTTTTGCTTCCAACGCTCCTTTCGGTACTTACAGCGGCACAATGACTGCAACTGTTGGTAAGAATGTAACCGTTGGCAAGAATGCGTCTTACATCGCTGTTAACGGTTTGAACTACCTCACCGGTACAATCAACGCAACCGTTAACGGTTGGGGCACTTGGGGTATCGGCGAGTATAGCGCATGTGGCTCTACTATAGAACCCATCGCGTTCGATCCCGCACAGAATACAGGTGTAGTTAATGTTACTGTTGCAGAAGGTGTTGACACCGTTGTTTGCCGTGTTCTTGACTTTGACGGCGACGGCGACACCGGCGACTTTGGTGATGCTCTCGGACTTCTCAAGGGTGTTCTCGCAGGCAGAAAGATGGGTCAGATGTACTACTACGGTATTGAACCCCTCACCTCTATCCTTGATGTTCTCCACGCTCTCCAGAACCTTGCAAAATAAAATTTAAAAAGGGTATCGGCTTTGCCGATACCCTTTTTGCTTGCACATAGAAAAGCGGCTCGCTTTTGCGAGCCGCTTAAAATTTATCTTGCGAGAATGAGTTTTGTGAGTTCAACGGGATCAACAATCTTACCGTCCTTGTAAACGCGCATATTGCCCGATGCAATCTCATCAATGAGAATAACTTCGCCGTTGTTGTAACCGAACTCAAACTTGATGTCCCAAAGGTCAAGGCCGATGGTCTTGAGGTCGTCTGCAACAATCTTTGTAATCTTGAGAGTCTGTTCCTTCATGCTCTCAAACATAGCGGGGGACATAACGCCAAGAGCTGCAAGACCTTCACCGGTAACAAGCGGGTCGCCCTTTTCGTCATTCTTAAATGTGCATTCAACATATCCGCCTTCAAGGGGAGTGCCGTCTGCAATATATTCACCGTAGCGGCGGATGAAACTACCTGTTGCAACGAGGCGGCAGATAACTTCAAGACCGTGACCGAAAACGGTTGCGGGAAGAACTTCCATGGTTGTTTCGTCTACATTTGCGCTTACATAGTGAGTCTTAACACCTGCTTCTTTGAGCATGTCGAAGTAGTAAACAGAGGTTCTGAGATTTGCCTTGCCAATACCCTCAATGGTAAGACCAACGGTGTTTTCGCCCGGATCAAACACACCGTCTTTGCCGGTGCAATCGTCCTTAAATTTGAGCATTACATTGCCGTTTTCAAGCTCGTAAACATCTTTTGTTTTGCCGGTATAAAGCTTTTTCATAAAAAGTTCCTTCTTTCGAAAATGAATTAACAAATATAAAATACCACAATTTTTAACAAATATCAATATTTTGATGAAAAATAATTGCCCCATCGCACTTTTTTTGCGACGGGGCAAGTTTAATTATTTAACAAAGCTCATGGAGTGGATACGGTAGTATCTTTCGGGAGTTGAAGATACTTCCTTTGCAACGGAGTAGAATGCGGTGAGAATGTTGCTGTCCGTGTGGCCGTATTCGTCACGGAGAAGAGCGGTGTTGTGGTTGCGGGCAAAACCTGTATCATCCTTGCCAACGGTTGCAAGGTACTTCCATCTGCCTGCAGAAGTGTTATTATCGTTGAGTTCCTGAATATCGGTGCCGCCAAAGCGGAAGGATGTTACACGGAACTGGTCTGCAATGTAGTTGGGAGCAGTTGAGGGACGGGGCTGACAACCCGAAACTGCATAGAGAACGCCTCTTGCATCGTCATAAGCAAAGTCAGCGTTGTTGATAATACTGTCTTTTCCTGTGGTGGTGAGCACAAGACCGTTGTTTCTGAGTTTTACGGAAGTTCTCAAAACGGGGTTGTTAAGGTCGGAGAAATCTGCATCGCAAACGATTACACGGGTGCTTTCATTGTCGCCACGGGTGTAGAAGAACCAAATATCGCCGCTATCAGCGCCACCCTTGTTTACGAGGGAGGGCTGACCTACGCCCCAGTTGTTGGAAGAGGTTTCGTCATATACATAGTCAATGAAGGGAGTTGTGCCAATCTTTACCCAAGGACCTGCGGGATTGTTGGCAACTGCAAGGCCGATGTCATTGAAGTCGTCATCGATGCCGTCATTGTTAAGGTCTGTAACCATACAGCCGAGGTATGACATGAGGTATTGGTAATTTTCGCCGTTGTAGTTGAATGAACCCTTTACTACAGAGGGGTCACAAACATGCTTGCTGTCCCATACATTGCTGTTTTCAGAGGGGGAGAGCACGATGGTTTCATCGCTCCATGTGTAGGTGCCGTCACCCTTGGGGGTACCTGTACGGTAGCCGATATAGTCGATGAATAACATATAGGTGTTGATTCCCCACCTATCTGTATATGTTTTACCCTGGTTTGTACAGTAGTACATGTGGATAGTGCCGTCCTCTTCTTCCATAACGGAGGGGCAATAGTTATAGGTGTATCTGTCGGAATCGGGGTTGGTGCCAAAGTGCTGAACATTTTCGTTTGTGGGGATTTCGTCAGCCCAGAAAACGCGCTTCAAGCTGTAAATTGCGTCTTTAAGGTTAACTATGCCGTCATTGTTTACATCGTTTTCAAGGTCGGTGGACTCTTTCAAAACAGATTTGATAACGGCAAGTGTATCCGGCACGGAGGGCGCGATGTATTTCGCGGATGATGTGCAGATCGTAAAGAATGAGAGTATAACGAGTGCTGAGATTAACAATGAAATTAACTTTTTCATGATATACCTCCAAAAAATATCTATACATATATAATTATACATCATGGTTTTTGAAAAATCAAGTAAAAGTGCAAGGCTTTGGAACATATTATTTCAAGGAGGTGATTTTTATGGCAAAATGTTATTTTCCCGGAGCAAACAGCGGCGAGGGATTTTATTCAAGATTTTCGGGTATTGTGCCGCCCTGCGAAAAGGCGCACTATACTTATGTGCTTAAAGGCGGCCCCGGTGTCGGCAAAAACACACTTATGAAAAAAGTGGCAAGCGTGGCGCGTGAGGGCGGGTATACGGTGGAGGAGTTTCGCTGTGCCTCCGACCCGACAAGCCTTGATGCGGTAAGGGTTGTTGAAAAGGGGATTGTTGTGCTTGACGGTACCGCACCGCACAGCATTGACCCCGTTTTACCGGGTATTTGCGACGAGGTTATCGACCTTGGCTACTTTAAAAATCAGTCGGAATTTGCAATGATGCGACAGAATGTTGAAGAGTTGTTTTTGCAAAACAAGGGATATTATCGCGCGGCATATTCCATGCTCGGCGCGGCAAACAAGCTGAAAAAAGAGGTGCTTTTTGCGTTTTCGCAAACGATTGATAAAGAAAAAGTCGGCAAGTTTTTGTCTGAACTTTTTGCAAATGTGCAAAGCGGCGAAAAAAGGGAACTTTTTGCTTGCAGCGCAACTCCCAAAGGGGTAATCGACTATGCTGAAACCTTTTTGCCAATCGGCACGGTGGCCTTTTCGGGCATTTGGGGCGAGGCGATAATGTTTTTTGCAAAAGAAATGCTTTTTGGCAAGCGCTGTGAAGTGTTTTATGACTTTTTAGTTCCCGATTGCCCACGGACGATTGCTTTTGACGGCGGTGCAATTGCGGTGGCTGACGGCGGGGATAGCGCAGAAAAGTTTTTTGGCAATGTGCCAGAACATGTCCCGTTTTTGCTTGAGGAAAGCGAAAAACTTGTAGCGGCGGCGTGCGGCGAACTTTCAAAAGCGCTTGAAGCCCATGATGAAATTGAAAAAATCTATCGCGAATATGTCGACTACACCCGCGTGAATGAAAAAGCAAGCCGGTTGCTTGAACAAGTGATGTAAATTATAGTTTATGCGAAAGTAAAATCGGAACCACAAATCCGTAGGGGATGGCCCCTGGACATCCCGTTTTAACCACGGTACATGCGGGGCGTCGAAGGCGCCGCCCCCTACAGTGTTTCATTGAAATATTTATCCATGTATAATTCATCCGTGTAAAAAAGACAAATTGGGAAATTGTATATCTTTATTTTTTTCTACTTGAAAAAATCGTAAAATATGGTATTATATAAGATGGAAATAATATGGCTTAAAAAAGCCGGAAAGGTTGTATAAAATGAACAAAAAGTTATTATCCGTTTTGGTAGTGCTGACATTTGCTATGCTCATGGCTGTTAGTGCTTTTGCGGCAGACGATTTTCTTGATGCTGTAAATGCGCTCAGCGGCGAGGGCGGCACCGTTACCATTACCAAAAATGTTACCGTTAAAGACGGTACCGTAGTACCCGAACAGTCGGGCGATCTTACTTTTGTGTCCGAAAACGGCGCAAAACTCGTTCTTGAAGGCACTCTTGTTTTCGAGAAAAACACAAATGCAAATGTAATCACCCTCGATCTCCCCGTGAGCGCTACCGAGGCTGTGATTTACGGCGGATTTAACTCCGTAACCTTTGGTGCAAACTTTGCAACCGAGGGCACAGTTGACTTTTACGGCGGTTATTACAATTTCGAGAGCACCGACGGTGCAACCACCTCTACTCCCGAAAAGTATTATGCAGAAAACCAAATTCTTGTTACCGAGCTCCCCTATGACATCGTTGTAAATGCGGGTACATTCCGTCACTTCATGGGCGGTAGCTACCGTCTTGGCTACTCATCCCTCCTTGGTTCCATCGCCGCTCCTATCACCGTTACAATTAACGGCGGTACATTCGGCACAGGTGTTTCATACGATGCAAACACCGCACTCAAGGTTGACAAGGCATTCTCCATCTCGGGTATGAGCATTCTTGCAGACGATGCAACCCTCACTATCAACGGCGGTACATTCAATACCCCCATCTACGCGCAGGGCTATATCGGTCAGACCTCTACCCGTACAAGCGGATGCTCACAGTATACAAACTCTGACAAGAAGTTCTATGCAATTGACGGTGACATCGCCATCAATATTAACGGCGGTACTTTGAACGGCTTTGAGGTTGGCGCAACACAGATTACAGCGGCATACCAGCAGCTTGTTCGCGGTAACTACACTGTTACTGTTGCAGAGGGTGCAACCCTTGCAGACGGCATCATCTTTGATGCAACTCAGGTTAAGGGATATACCGACGGCGCGGCTGTTGCAACTCTTACCTCTGCAAAGGCAGTGGAAGCAGTTCGCTTTGATATGGTTAACGGCGAGGCGGCTACTTATACCGAACCCCTCCGTATTGCATGTATCGGTGACTCCATTACTCAGGGTTCAAGAGCCCTTATTGACGGCAAAGAAAACTTTGAACTCGGTTCTTACCCCGCACAGCTTTACAAAAAGATGTTTGAACTTGGCGAAGATGTTGTAGTTGCAAACTACGGTTGCGGCGCGACCAAGGTTATGGATTACAGCGGTCTTGGCTACACCACCGGTCTTGCATACACTCTTTCCATGGAAGAAACCGACCCTGATTATGTAATCATCGGTCTTGGTACAAACGATGCGGCGGCAACCACATACACCTACGGTATGCAGGACAGATTCTACGAAGAATACACCGCATTTGTAGCAGGTTATGAAGCACTTGAGTCCACCGAAATGGTATTCGGTACAAGCGCAATCTACCGTGTTTCCACCGATGTTCCCGCGGTTGCAAATGTTCGCGGTCTTCAGGATATGGCACTCAATGCGCTTGCTGCACAGGGTAAGGATGTAACCTACATCGACCTTTATGCACTCACTCTTGATGAGGCACTCGCAGGCGAACTTCTTTCCGGCGACAATCTCCACCCCCATGTGGCAGGTTATGCAATTTATGCAGATAACATCTATGATGCAATCCGCGGCGGCGTTGTAGCTCCCGAGGGATTTGCAAAAGAGCATATCTGGGTTAGCGCAAGCGGTACCAATAACATGGAAGCTACCGAAGCAAACCCCACAAACAACCTTGCAATTGCAATGGCAATGGCTAAAGACAACTCCGTAATTCACATTGTTGGCAGATATGACTATACCAAGGCTGGCAATATTAACTGGGGTATGCCCACTCCCGTAAATGTTTCCAAGATTACATTCAAGGGCGAGGGCGACGATGCCGCTATCTACCTTAACGGCAAG
>JAZQWE010000188.1:0-2812 GCA_045632225.1 Eubacteriales bacterium
ACAATCTGCATGCCGACAACAACCGTCAGCGCGATAAGCAGGGCAAGGAGCATGTTGTAAAACTTTACATGCACGCCCGCGCTCTTTGCAAAGGGCATATCAAATGTCACCGCGAAAATGCGATTTTTAAACAGCACAAAAAGGCAGATTACCACAAGGGACAGCACTACCGAGAGTATAACATCGCTCTTTTTAAGCGCCAAAATACTGCCAAAAAGGTAACCGCCAAGGTCGGCGGCACTACCGCCCGCAAGCGAATTTGCCACAACGCCGATAGCAAGCGCACTTGACGAAAGCACAGCAATTGCGCTGTCGCCCTTTATCTTTTTACTCTCGGACATGCCAAGGAGCACAAATGCGCTGACAATAACAACGGGTACCGCAAGCGCCATTGGCGCCATTGAAAGCGCGTATGCAACCGAAAGCGCGCCAAAGCCGACATGGGAAAGTCCATCACCTATCATGGAGTAACGGCGAAGCACCAAAAGTACGCCGAGAAGCGCCGCGCAAAGCGACACAAGCACGCCGACAATCAGCGCATATTGCATGAATGAGTATGAAAAAATATCAAACATCCGCGCCCTCCGTTCCAAACGACATGCCAAGCGGTGTTTTTTCGTATTCCTTTGCCGTACCGATAAATTTTACGGATGTTGCAAGGTGCAAAATTCTGTCCGAATACTTCATAGCGGCGGGAATATCATGGGAAACCATGATAACCGTCATACCGTGCTCGTCACAAAGATGGCGAACCGTTGTATAAAGTTCCTTTGTAACGAGGGGGTCAAGACCCGCTGTCGGCTCATCAAGCAGCAAAACCTCGTCTGCGGCGCAGAGTGCTCTGGCAAGCAAAACGCGCTGTTGCTGACCGCCCGAAAGCGCGCGGTAACTCTTTTTTGCAAGTGAGGATATGCCGAGCATTTCCATATACCCCACCGCGCGCGCTTTTGCCGCGCGGGAGTAAAACGGGATAAGCCCCGTTTTGCCGATGTTGCCCGAGAGCACAACCTCATAAACGCTTGCGGGGAAATCGCGCTGTGCGCTTGACTGTTGCGGCAGATATCCGATTTTGCCGCGGAGGGAGTCCGAGAGCAAAACCTCGCCGCCGTCAGGGGCGCTGATGCCCAAAATTACGCGTGAAAGGGTGGATTTTCCCGCACCGTTTTCACCGACAATTGTCAAAAATTCGCCCTTTTTGACCGAGAAAGTCACATTGTCAAGCGCAAGTGTGCGCTCATTGTGAACGGTTATATTTTTACAAGTAATAATATCCATTAAAAAAGTGCCCCTTGTAATGTTTCGATGTTTTTACCCATCAGCGAAAGGTAGGTTTCGCCCGCGTCAAACTCTGCTTTCGTAATGTTGTGAACGGCGTGAAGGTGCAAAACTGTTGCGCCGCACTCCGCCGCAATCGACTCGGCGATTTTCTTTTCCGAGGCAGAATCGTAAAATACATATTTCGCGCCGCTTGCCTTTATTTTATCAACCATTGCGGCAATATCGGCGGCACTCGGCTCGGCGTGGGACGAGCATCCCTCATAAATTGAGGTGTGGGAAAGTCCCGCCTCGGCAAACATGTATCTAAACGCAAACGAGCCGCCAAAGAAAATCTCGCCGTCGCCAAGATTTTTAAGTCCTTTAGAAAGGTCGGAAAGTTTTTGGCTGTAAATTTCAAAATTTTCGCTGTAAAACGCGGCATTTTCAATGTCAATTTCACAAAGCACGCCTGCAATGGCAGAGCACATTTTTTCAGCATTTTCTGCCGATGTCCAAATATGCGTGTCATATTCCGAATGGCCGTGCCCGTCCTCTTCGTCATGGTCATGCATGCAAAGCAAGTTTACATGTTTTGAAAGGTCAAGCACCTTGAGCCTTCCGCACTCAACTGCCTTTTTTACATCCGCACTTTCAAGCAAGGTCTTTGCCCAAAGTTCCATTTCGTCGCCCGTGTAGATAAATAAATCCGCAGAGGCTATTTTCATAATGTCAAGGGGAGTTGGCTCGTATGAATGGGAGTCAGCACCAAAATCAAGCAAAAGCTCAACATTTGCCGCATCCTTGGCGATTTCGCGCGCGAAATCATACTGTGGGAACATTGTGGCAACAATGTTCACTTTGTCCCCCTCACTTTCAGCGGTGCAAGCAGAAAGCAAAATGCAAAGGCAAAGAAGCAAAAACAAAAGTTTTTTCACATTGCACCTCCGCATTTTTCGCAGATGCCGTAAAGCACCGTCTTTCTTTCGTTAACTTTAAAGCCGTGCTCGCTTGACATGTGTGACAAAAGCGACTCCATCTCATGGCAATGGGTGTGCAAAAGTGTGCCGCACTCGGTGCAAATAAGATGAAAATGGCACTCGTCACCGCATGCGCTGCCAATAAAGCGGTAGGTCACGCTTTTGCCCTTGGCAGGCGCAAAGCGGCTGATAAGCCCCTCGTTTACAAGTGCCTCAAGATAGCGGTAAACCGTACTACGGCCGATTTTTTCATATTCCTTTTCAAGCGCCGCGCATACACCGTCAACCGTAAGGCTTTCATGCTTGTGCCTTTCAAGGCAATCTATAAGGATTGATTTTTGTTTGGTATTATACATTTTATCACCGTTTTGAATTTGAATTTCAATTTCAAATTATACACTCCCGTGCCCCAATTGTCAACCAAAATTCACATTTTCGCCTTGATATTGTATCAGTTTTGGTGTATTATATAAGAAATAAAGAAAAATTGTAGGTTATGCGCACGATTAAAAACACCTCATCCACCGCGTAGCGGTCCCCCTTCCCCTTCTGGGGAAGGCTTTAAGATGAAGATTTTC
>JAZQWE010000189.1:0-1907 GCA_045632225.1 Eubacteriales bacterium
GCAGATATCAATGTAGCAAATGTATATGCATACCTCCATTTCCAACCCGAAAACTTTGAACTTAAGTACGAAGTTAACTCCGCACTCATCGGCGACGGCTTTGCTCCCACCGATGCAGAAGTTGTTGTGCTTTATAACACCGGCGAGCATCTCGATCCTCAGCATTGGGCACCCATTACCCAGATGATTCAGGGTTACGAGCTTGTGGGCAATGTTTCCGAATTTGTAAATGATGTTGCAGCAGGTAGCGAGCCCGTATGGCAGACTCAGTCTGCTACCGGTGCGGCTTATGAATACTCCATCAGAGTAGAAAAGCTCACAATGCTCGGTCAAAAAGTTTCCTATAATAATTACGACTTGCCTTTCTACATTGCATACAACGGCTCTGCGCGTTACGATGGGTTAAACGATGAGGATGCACAGCTTAAGCAGACACAGCTTCTCACCGCAACTCTCATCCCGAGAATGTACACCCTCACCTTTGATATGGGCAATCTTCCCGAGGGCGCTGTAGTAGAGGGTATGGACAAATACGAAACCGCAAATAACACCTATGCTACAAGCTTCTACTGGAGCTTTGGTACAGAGATTACTGCCGCTCCCGAGGTAGACGGCTTTACATTCCTCGGTTGGTATGACGCGGACGGTAACAAGGTTTCGGTGATCTCTGCAGATACAGCAAATGACATTACAATTACTGCAAAGTGGTCTGTAAATGTTGAGTTTGATGTATTGGCGGATGCAGGTTATTATTCCGAAAAGAAGGACTCTGCAAACAAAGAAGGCGTAATCGCTCTCAATGTTCGCATAAGCAATTTTGAAGAAATTAAGAATTACATCTCCTACTTTGGAATGTACATTTACAACACTGTTGAAGCAAATGCAAAGGTTACTGCAATGAACTTTGATGTTGATCAGCTTGCGGCTGACAATGGCGAGTATCATGTACTTGTAACAAACATTGCACTTGAAAACTTCTCCAAGTATGTGCTTGCGGTTCCTTATGTAGTAGTAGACGGTAACATTATTACAGGCGACGCGATTACCACTTGTGTTTCTGATATAAACAAGTGGCTTGGAACAAAATAATTAGGAGGGATTTAAAATGAGATATTATGAGGCACCTACAGCTAAACAAGTGAATTTTGAAGTTGTTGATGTTTTGATGGCATCGACTGCCACCCCCGAGGTTTTGGTAACATGGGGCTCTTCGATTCGCGAGGTTGATACATCAACTTCGATTTTGTATAAATAAAAACATGGGGTGCAGGCGACGTACGCCCGCACCCCATGTTTTTTGGAGTATGTATGAAAAAATTATTTGTATTTGCGCTTTGCGTTTTGCTTGTTTTTGCATTGATGGGCAATGTTTTTGCCGCGGATGAAATTACTGTTGTTATCAATGGCGCGGTAATTGATTTTGATGTTCAGCCTGCGATAATAAAGGACAGAACAATGGTGCCTATGAGAAAAACATTTGATGTTCTCGGTGCCAGAGTTGACTGGATTGCAGAGGTGAGCATGGCAATTGCAACATATAAAACTTATGTTGTGGCTATGCAGATTGGCGCGGACACATTTACCGTGACAGATGTAATGACAAATGAAACGGTGGTACACACACTTGATGTCCCTGCACAGATTGTAAATGGGCGCACATTGATACCGCTCCGTGCGATTTCGGCAGCACTTGGCAAAAGTGTTGCTTGGGACGGCGCGACCAAAACCGCGACAATTACAGGTTAATAACATTAAAAAGAGCTTGCCTTATGGCAAGCTCTTTTATATTTGTTTAGTGCGGTACGGTAAGAACAAGCTTGCCGACATTTTCGCCGCGCTCAAGAATTGCATGTGCTTCTTCAGCCTCGGTGATGGGGAGAACTTTGTAAATTGTGGGCTTGATTTCG
>JAZQWE010000190.1:0-2857 GCA_045632225.1 Eubacteriales bacterium
CATCAACGGCAACGAAATCCGTCCCGCATTTGTATACCCCGGCCGCGGCGAACTCCGTGCATCCTACGGTTCACATCAGTTCCCGATTTGCTGCAGCGGTACCGAGCGTTGGAGAAATCAGGTTCTTTCCCAGCTCAAGCAGATGGGTGACCTCGGCGCAGACTGTGTATTTGCAGACTGTTTCTGCGGCTGTCCTTACCAGCCCTGCTTCAATGACCGCCACGAGCACGGTGCGCGTGTAGACGAGGAGTGGATTTACCACCGCAAGTTCTTTGAGGCCGCTGTTGAATACTGCAACGAGGCTGACAAGGTATTTGCAGGCGAAGTTGTAACCGACGTTGCAGCACCTTACACCCAGTTCATCCACGGTCTTGTAAATGTTGACTTTAAGATTAAGAGCAACCAGTTCCCCCAGCTCTTCCGTTACACATTCCCCGAAGTTATCACCACCGAAAGAGGTATCCGTGACAGCGAGGGCGCTTCTCCCAAGCAGATGAGAGCGGCACTCACCACAGGTGTTCGTCTTGACTGTGAACTTTATGTTTGCCGCCGCGACATCGGTGTTGACGAAGGCTATGCAAAGATGTGCGAAGAATATGCATACTACATGAACAAGTATTCCGAATTCTTCTTTGACGGTCTTTTCACCGTTATTGACACATCCAAGCTTCCTTACTATGTAAAACGCGGTGAGTTCTATAATGCAGATAAGACCAAGGTAATGCGCGTGCTTTACAATGCATCCGATGATGAAGTAACTGCAAATGGCGTAACACTTGCGGCAGACTCTCTCCGTTTTGACATCTTTGATGTAAACGAATACAACAAATAAGATACTGAAAGGGATAAAACAATGAAAAAGTTTTTGGCTTTGCTCCTCGCATCCCTCATGTTGCTTCCCATGCTTGTTTCCTGCGGCAACGATACTGCAGTAACAACCGGAAACGATGAAGTTATCACCCCCGTTGAAACTAACGACTCTTCCACTCCCGACATTCCCACACCCGGTGAAATCGGCGACATTTCCGGCGACTTCCACTTCCTTGTTGCGGGCAACTGGGCATGGAATGACTATGAAGCAGACGAAGAATCCTCCGAACTTGTTGACATCGCTATTTACGAGCGTAACAAGCAGATGGAGGCAGACCACGGTATCACCATTACCACCGAAGATGTTGTACAGCACGGCACATCTCAGGGTCAGGGCCCCGGCTTTACTAAACTTTATACCGAGTACATGTCCGGCACAAGCGTTTATGATGCCGCAATGGTTGGTACATACGACGTTGCAACCGTAGCATACACAGGTCTTGTTTGGGACCTTAACCGCCTCCCCTACATCAACCTCCAGAAGGATTATTGGGACCAGCAGGCAAATAATGACCTTGGCGTAAACGGCAAGATGTACTACACCACCGGCGACATCTCCGTTGCGGACAACCGCGCAACCTACACTCTCTTCTTCAGCAAGAAGATGGTTGATGACTTCGGTCTTGAAAACCCCTACGATCTCGTAAAGAGCAATCAGTGGACATTTGAAAAGTTTGCTGAAATGACCAAGAGCGTTGGCTCCGATGCCGACCTCAACGGCGTTTATGATACCAAGGATGTATACGGTCTTATGACTCCCACCGATACAAACCTTGCAATCCTTTCTGCGGCTGATGAGAGAATCTGCTCCGTTGTAGACGGCAAGCTCAAGCTCACATTCTACAGCGACCGTGTAGAAACCCTTTACACAAAGTTTGTTGACCTTCTCAACAACTCCAGCGTTTACAACTATCAGGGCGTATCTCCTCAACCTTCCTCCGATGACCGTGTTGCAATGCTTGACAACAATCAGGCGCTCTTCTACTCACACACAATGTTCTACATTGACTACCTCCGTGAGTGCGAAAACAACTTCGGTATTCTTCCTTACCCCAAGTATGACGAAAATCAGGAAAGCTACAAGAACCTTGTAAGTGCATGGCACTCACAGTTCCTCTGCGTTCCCGTAATGTGCCAGAACATTAACCGCGCGGGTTATGTTCTTGAAAAACTTGCATACCTCGGCAAAGAAAAGATTACTCCCGCTTACTATGAAAAGACTCTTCAGGGTAAGTATGTTCGCGATGCAGAAAGCTCTGCAATGCTTGACATCATCTTTGACAGCCTTCTTTACGATGTTGGTATTTACTACAATATCGGTACTTACCGTAACCAGCTCACGAGCCTTACTTCAACCCGTGAAAACATCACCGTTCTTTACGAAAGACATGCACAGGCTGCACAGAGCAATGTTGACAATATCAACGCGGCATTTGAAAAGATTAACTACTAATCTTTGAAAGGATAAAATATGAATAAGAAGTTATTTTTAACTTTTTCCTTTGTTCTTGTTCTCGTGTTTTCGCTTTCGCTTGCGGCTTTTGCCGCAGGCGGAACCGTTTATGTAAAAGACGGCGGCACGGGCGACGGTACAAGTGAGGCGACTCCCGTTGGCACTTTTGCCGATGCGGTAACTGCTCTTGACGGCAAGGGTGGCACAATTGTGCTTGTTGGCGATACCACTCTTTCTGCAAAAATCTGGACTAAAGAACAGAGCGGCGACCTTGCAATCACATCTCAAAACGGTGCAAAATTTGTTCTTGGCGCAATGCTTTATTTTGCAAAGAACACAAATGATAATGTAATTACACTTGACATGCCCGTAAAGATTTCGGGCAACACCGCACGCTACATTTTTGGTGGCTTTAACAACATTGTTTTTGGCGAAAACTTCAGCGTTGATAAGAGCGCGGGCGCAAATGCACGCCTCCACTTCCTCGGCGGTGTAAACTGTCTTGGTGCTACCGATGGAATGGCGGCAACCACC
>JAZQWE010000191.1:0-10094 GCA_045632225.1 Eubacteriales bacterium
AGCGCAATCGCAATGGAAGAACTTTTTGCCGTCGGCGCTGACACATTTATCCGCGTTGGCACATCGGGCGGCATAAATTTAAAGGTGCACGCGGGCGATGTTGTAATTGCTACATCCGCCATTCGCCAAGAGGGCACCTCAAGAGAATATGCGCCGATTGAATATCCTGCGGCGGCAAACTTTGATGTGGTACAAGCGCTTGTATGGGCGGCTGAAGAAATAGGTTGCCGTTTTCACACGGGCGTTGTGCAGGCAAAGGACTCTTTTTACGGTCAGCACTCGCCAAACCGCATGCCGACAGAGGGTATGTTAAAAGAAAAGTGGGAGGCGTGGAAGCGCCTCGGCGCGCTTTGCAGCGAGATGAAAAGCGCGGCGCAATTTGTCGTTGCCGACTCACTTGGTGCAAGAGCGGGCGCGGTTTTTCATGTAATTTGGAATCAGGAAAGAAAACTCGCGGGGCTTGACGACCCCTTTGTGCAAAACGAGGATACCGACCTTGCAATCCGCACCGCAATCGAAGCTGTCAAAATCTTGATCGAAAAAGATAGGGCATAACCATATAGTTTTGTGAATAGCCTTCTCGCCTCCCTCCGAGAGGGAGGTGGCAACCATAGGTTGACGGAAGGAGCCTGCGTTAGCAAGATTTTATTGCGCACTCTCCCTCAGTCAGCTCCCTCTCGGAGGGAGCCTCAACCATCGCGCGATTTTAATAAAACACCCCGACGGATTTTCAGGTCTGTCGGGGTTTGTTATTTCAACTTTCCATATAGCCTCTCTCCGAGAGGGGGAGCATAGCGATGCAAAGCATAGCATTCCGCTAAAGCGGTGAGAGAAAACGCGTAAAAAGTTATCTTCCAAGAGAACCTTTTACAACCGCATCAATATATTCGCATACACCTTTAAAATTTGTGTTTATTTGTCTGTTCGTAAAACGGATTACTTTCAAATTATACCCTTCAAGTATTTCTGTGCGAAATTCATCTTTCTGCTGTCCCGCTTCGGTATAATGCTGTGACCCATCAATTTCTATAATTAGTTTTGCTTTGTGACAATAAAAATCTGCAATAAAATTATCAATTGCCTTTTGCCTTTGAAATCTTATTTCATATTTTGACAAAAAGTCATACCATAAATGCTTTTCCTCCGGTGTCGCATTATTGCGGAGATTTTTTGCAAGAGTAATATTCTTTTTGTTGTAATCGAGTGACATGCTTACTCCTCCAAATTTTATAAACAATAATCCACCCGCATAGCAGGTGGTTTTCCGTTTTCGAGCATAGCCCTAGAGATACCGGCGACGCACAAGTGCGTTTTAGTATTGGCCTGCCAGCCATGCAATTGTCACTTGCTACCCATAAATGGGTTATGTAAATAGCATTTTTGCCTTCCTCCGAGAGGAAGGTGGCGGCATAGCCGTCGAAAGGAGCCTGCGTTAGCAAGGTTTTATCGCGCACTCTCCCTCAGTCAGCTCCGCTGACAGCTCCCTCTCAGAGGGAGCCTTTGATACAAAGCGTTATCTTCTTTCTTTTATTTTTTCTCCTCATCGGCAAAGCCTTTTTTGAACCGCGCGACTATCGCGTGGTTTTCGTTTTACAAATAAAAATACGGCTGCAAAACAGCCGTATTTTTTAAATTACTTAGTCTTGTTTGCCTCTGCCTCTGCAAGTTTGGTATGACGGCGCATTTTAACCTCATGGGACATGGGTTTGATGTCGCCTGCAGCGGTAAGTGCCATTCTTGTCATTACGGGACCGAAAATCTCATAGATAAGCACAGCAAAGAGTGTAATGTTTCTTACAAGAGTTCCCTCTCCACCTGCAAGGCCTGCCGCGGCGATGGAACACATACCAAGCGCAACGCCCGCCTGCGGAAAGAGTGTAATTCCAAGATATTTGCAAATCTCGGGTGAGCAGTTTGTTACCTTTGCGCTTACAAGTGAGCCAAAGTACTTGCCAAAGCAACGGAAAACAATGTATACAAGACCGATTACAACAATCGCCCAATCGGTGAATACGCTGAGTTCAAGTTCTGCACCGCTGATAACAAAGAAGAGCGCAAAGAGGGGTGATGTCCACTTATCGGATGCACCCATAAGGTCATGGGAAAGAGGACAGAGATTGCAGAACACAGTACCGAGCATCATGCACACGAGAAGTGAGGAGAATGCGATATGTACTGGTCCGATATGGAACTCAAGCATAGAAAGTGATGCGGTGAGGAATACAAACGCGATTGTAAGGTTAAGACGGTTTGTATTGGAGTTGAAAAACTTTTCAAGGTGAGTAAGAATCCATCCCATAACTGCGCCGAGAATAAGGGAGCAAACGATTTCAATAATGGGATTTACCAAAATGGAAATCATGTCAACCTGACCGCTAATAAGGGTCTTTGCAACACCGAAGGATACTGCAAAAACGATAAGACCTACAGCGTCATCAAGAGCAACGATGGGCAAAAGGAGTTTTGTGAGCGGACCGTCTGCCTTGTACTGGCGTACAACCATGAGGGTTGCTGCAGGAGCAGTTGCAGTTGCGATTGCACCAAGGGTGATTGCCTGAGATACAGAAAGTACATCGGGCATCATAATATGTACAATGTAAAGCACAACATCTACAAACAATGCCGCCGCAAGCGCCTGAAAAATACCGATTACAAGTGCCTGCTTACCGGTCTTTTTGAGTTCTTCTACTCTAAACTCGTTACCGATGGAAAAGGCAATGAAACCAAGCGCAACCTCGGAAATAAGACCAAGCGCCGCAACAGATTCGTGAGTGTTAAAGCCAAGGCCGTTTACACCAAGTGCGCCAAGGCAATAGGGGCCGATAAGCACGCCTGCAATGAGGTATGCGGTAACTGCCGGGAGTTTAAGCGGCTTGAATGCACGGGTCATCATAAGACCTACAAGCAACGCTATTGAAACTGAAAGTAAAATGTTCAAAATATCGCTTCCTTTTTTATATAAAATTCCAAACCTTACATAGCATATCACTAACCGAAGAGAAATGCAAGTGTTTTTTTGCATAAAAAAAGAACTCTTATGAGTTCTTTTTTATAAGTTTTTCAAACAAATCATTCATAAGGCTGTCGCGCCATATATGATAGACATATTTTACGGGATATTTTTCGCCGTTTTCCTCATAGTGGTGGTCATATCCCGGGAGTGGAAGGTCAACTGTGCGTGAGCGCATAAAGCACTCATTTTCGTTCAACAACCATGCCACAGCGGTCACATCCCATATTACGCGTGTCCAAGGTTTGCCCGCTGCATAACTCTCTGCCGCCGCAATTGTATTTTCGGCAAGATATGTGCAAAGCGGATTTTTACCAATGAGCCAATGCTCAAGTTCATATCTGCTGACAGTAAATGCGCTGACCACTCCCATACACGGGAGCAACACAAGCGGCACACCGCTTGAAATCACCACTCGCGCGGCGGCGATGTCCTGCTTTAAGTTAAACTCCTTTGTGTCATGATAGTGCAAAGCGTTTGAGCCAAGCCACACAACTACGATGTTTTCAACAATTTTAGGATTTATCAAAATTGCAGAAGCAATATTTGTGATTGCGCCAATCGCCACTACATAAAGCGGGTTTTCGGGAGAATACTCCATTGCGATACGCGCAAGGTGATACGGTGCATCGGTGGGTACGGGGGATTTTTCATTTGTTAAAAAACGGTGTGAGCCGTTTATAACGCTGACTTTTTCTCCCATGAGTTCGAGAATTTTGAAGATTTCCTCGTAACTTTTTTCCATGCCCTCTGTCGCGCTACTAACCTTTTCATTTAAAAAAGGTGCGGCATATATGGCTTTTACATTAAACTTTTGCTTGTTTTTAAGCATATATGCAATTGCAAACTGGTCATCAATCTCGTTATATGCATCGGTATCAAGCACCACATCGATTTTCCCCGTAGGAACGGACAAATTTTTAAGTCTTTGCTCATTCGTCATAGATTCATCTCCTAAAATACGCCTACTGCTTTAAGCAAAAACGATGCGGTAAAGACAGAAATCACCGAAAACAGAGTTGACCAAACAAGAATTTGTCCCGCAAGTGTGGTGTCGCCGCCCATCTCCTGCGCCATTGGCACACTTGAAACAGCAACGGGAGTTGCAAATGCCGCAACAAAAGCGGCAAAATGTGCCCCACCAAAATAGTTACCAAAGAAAAAGTATGCAATGCCAAGGCCAAGACAAGGAACTACCGCAACGCGCATAAGTGTGCCGAAAACAATCTCTTTCTTCATTTCGGCAACCGCAGAAAACTCAAACTGCGCACCAAGCACCACAAGTGCTAATGGCGTTGCAACTCCGCTGAGATACTCAAGCACCTTGAAAATCGGTGTGATGTTTGAAAGGCGAAAATCAATGCCGTATTTTGCAAACACCGAGCGGATAAAGATGGCAAAAAGTGCCGCGACAATGCTTTCTATAAGCGGATTTTTAACAATATCTATAAGTATCTTTTTTACATTCGGCTTGCCGCCATCACAAAAGATGGAAAGGCTGATTACCGCAAGAATATTGAGCATTGGGATAAAAACTGCAGAAAGCAAAGTTGTAACAGCAACACCTTCATCACCAAAAAGCGACATTGCAAGTGGAATTCCGACAAGTGCATAGTTTGAGCGAAACGAGGCCTGAAGCAATACTCCGCGACGGGACGGCTCTTTTGTCAAAAGCACAATAGCGGGAAGCGCAAGCAAAAAGACCCCCACAAGCATTGACACCGCATAAATAACAAAACCAAAATTCATTTCTGCTATGTTGTCTATTTTATAAACATTCAAAAACAGCATGGCAGGCAAAAAAAGACGAAAAACCAATCGGTTTGCTGTTTTTGCAAAGTCTGCACCTATAAATTTTATTCTTTTTAAATAGTAACCGATTGCAACCATTATAATTATCGGTGCAACAGAGTTTATTGCAAAAATCAATGAATCCATACATTGCCTCTTTATGTTTTTTTACATTTTAACACACATTTTGATAAAAGGCAATGAAATTTTACGGAGATGAGATTAGAATAAACTATAAATTCAAGTCCAATGCCATCGCTTTGTGCAAACCTTTTCTAAATTCTGCACACTCTGCTGAGCAATCTTTTTTGTTCATTGCCGCATAATACGCAGTATTGGAAAGCGATACCACATAAAGATCTTTTTCAAAATCCGCATAACACTCCGTGCCGCTAAAACCGGTATGCCCTACACTTCCGCTTGAATAGAGTCCACCGCCCTGCGCATAACGCTCATCGCAGTAAACATATCCAAGGGCACGGCCTATGGAAAGATGGGGTGTAAGGTCGCGCGTGCCTTTTGCAAAAGTTTCTTCGCTGATAATTGTACTGTGTCTGTTGAGTAGCGACTGTGCAAACACCGCCATATCGTCAATGCAAGAGAATACGCCCGCGTTGCCTGCAACTCCGTAAAGTCTGCGGCAATTATCGTCAGAGCACTTATTGTTTCCCTCATAATTCTTACGAGTACAACGAACGATATTTTCATCCTCAGGGTGATTGAACATTGTGTTTTTAAGGCCAAGAGGTCTTGCAATTCTGTCATCAAAAAGCAAATCAAGGGGTTTGTTAAAAACTCGCTCAAGCAACATTCCGAGAATTATAAATGCGCTGCATGAGTAAAAATAGTCCGTTGTCGGCTCAAACAAAAGCGGATGCGACAGTTGAAATTTTACACAATCAGCTCTCTTATGCGGAGGATAATACTCGGGGTTTACATACCTTCCCATTCCGCTTTGGTGGGATAAAAGCATCCACAGTTTCAAGTCCTTTTTGTCATCCGGCGCTTCCAAAAAATACTTTCCAAGTGTATCATCCGGACTGACAAGTCCCTCATCCATTGCCATATAGAAAAGCGGAGTGGTTGCCATAATCTTTGACACGGACATCATGTCATAAACCGTTTGACCGTTAAGTACATTGCCGCGGTTTGAGTAAAAGAAACGGTATGCCTCGCCCTCACGGTCGCCAACAACAAGTGAAATATCGCCCGAGCGCCCATCATCAACAAACTGTTTGATGTAGTTTTCTGTATTAACCCACTTTGTATTTCTTAATTTAATATTCATAAAGTTTCACCCTTTAATAAATGTTTTACCCACTTGAAAATGCAAGCATTTTCAAGTGGGTTTAAAACTAAATCTTTAGATAGTGCTGATATTGTTTATTTAACGATAAGTTTCAAGAGTCTGATTACATCAAGCAAAGTACCGTTTTCGTTAACGCAATTGCGGATTGCAACAAAGACGTCCTTGATATCAAGTACACCGTCGCCGTCCAAATCGCCATCGATATAGAGCATATCAGCAATAACATCTGCCATGTCATCAAGTTCTGCACGGTAGAGATAATCGTTATCGGTGATGTATCCCATATGTGCAAGGCTTACGGAGGATTCTTTTGTGCTTGTGAAGGTGCAAGAATCCGGCTCAAAGAGATATGCAATAAGATATGCGCTTGCATTGTTTGTGGTAATGACATACGCACCGTTTTCAAATGTCACCTCTGCCGCATCGCCGATTGTAACAGCCGAAGAAGAAGTTGCCGCACTTGAAATGCCGCTGTACTTGCGGAGTGTAAGAGTTGCGTTGTTTTTGATTTTAGTATAGGAAATGCCCTGCATATCAAGAAGATTCAATACCTTATCAATATTTTCTGCAGAAGCATCAAGCACATACGCTGTGGGAAGTGCACGGAGTGAAGAAAGAGTATCATAGAACTTAAAGTTCTTTGTATTATTCTCATCCTTATATGTACCGTCAACATAGATAGTAGGACGGGGCATGGTGAGCACAGCCGCGCAGCTCTTTGATGTCTTGGTGGCAAACACAAGGTTTTCGTCAAACTTTGTATTGTTTTCCATCTTTTCGCGTGCCGCGTAAACATCCTTGGCGATTGCGCCGTTTTCTTCAATAAACTCTGCAACAAGGGATCTGAGTGCCGACTTCATTGCAAATACTGCGCGCTCATGTCTTCCCTTACCCGACCACAGACGCATGGTTTCAATGATGAAGCCGTATGAGCCACGGGTTGAAGGATAAGCTGTGGAGCTTACGGGCGCGGGCTGCTCGGAATAGTAAATGCTGGAGCGAAGACCGTACTCTCTTGTAGCCTCGATTGCATCGAGCATAATTTCGATACCCTTTTGGTTCAAAAGGCTGTCTGTACCGTTTGCAAATGCGGCTACATCATAGAGTGCGGAGTTTACAGTTCCCGAATAACGGATGCAAACATCATCCATATTTTCAACCGAGTAATCGCTTTCATCCGCGGTCATAGAACCGGTGTCTTCATGACAGTCAATTGTGATTGTGGGCATAAAGTTCTTATAAACATATACCTGATGCTGTGTTGAGGGAAGGTAAAGAGAGATGAGGTCGCGGTTGGGGTTAATACCGTCAGCAGTTTCTCTCTTAAAGCGCTGATTGTTATCAACGCTTACAACGGGCATCATTACAATCGCTCCAAAGTGGTCAAGAACATCTTCACCGTATTCTGTGCAAAGTTCACTTGCAAAGAAGAGAAGACCTTCGGGACCTGCGGGTTCGTTACCGTGAACACCTGCGGTAATCATAAGGATTTCACGCTTGCCCTCGGCACGGATTGCCGCCGCAACATCCTCAAATGTTGCGCCTTCTGCCACGGGATCCTTGGTGAATACCATTACAGGCCAAGCATTACCCATTGCACTTGTTTCAAAGGGATAGAATACATGGAGATACTCACTTCTTTGGTTGAGAGTTTCAACATATTCGCAAGTTTCTGCATTGGTGAGGAACGCGCGGCGGTTCATGTGAATTGCAAAAGTTTCAGCCGCGGTATAGCCCACAAGATTTGAAGTATCAAGATGCGCCAAAACCTCATCTGTCGTGATGGAAGTGCAATTTTCCATGTAGGAATTTTCTACGAGGGGTTCAAGAGGAGCATCAAATGTAAGACTTTCGGTCTTGCCGCTTACATAGAAATACTTGATTGCATAGTCGCTTGCGCCATTGTAGTAAACCTTATAATAGTGAAGACCGGGGGTAAGATCTGCCTCGGCAACGCCGCGTCCATCCTCGGTGGTTTTGGTGAGAGTTATGGAAACACGGTCATCCTCGGTGGAAAGGCCCTTTACCATAACAATACTCGGCTGTGCCTTATCAGTACCAAGAGGATTGTAGTAATATACTTTTACATGAGTTGAATCATAACGGTCGGTATAACGAATAATGTATGAAACGGTTTTATCAACAACCTTTTCAAGAATTTCGGTATTAACGGGTGTGTAATTTACAACCGCCTCAGTTGCAACATCGTTTACCGTGATATAGGCATGCTTATGAGTGGGGGTGCCGTCAATTTCAAGAGTAGTTTCGCCGCTCATTTGGTCAGCCGTAACACCGCCGTCAGCGGCAAGAGCAATTGTACCACCGCCGATAAATTCGCTTGCGCTTACATTGCCGTTTACCTTGAGAGTCTTATCGCCGCTAATGTCAACCTTAACCTTATCAGCTACAGTACCGCCGATAACACCGCTCTTGAGAGTGATGTCATATTTATCACAGTTTGCTGTAATATTGCCCGCAACGGTTGCACCGTCAAATGTAACATACGCTGTGCCGCTGACAGTACCGCCTGCGGTGCCACCGTTTGCAGAGATACCGTAATTGCCCGATGCATCAAAGCCAATTGTGCCGCCGTATGCATTTACGGTTGCATCACCGCTGACATTTCCGCTACGCGAGCCTGCGGTAAAGTTTACATTTACTGTACCGCCGTAAATTTCTGCGGTTGAGTTGCCGATAACGCTACCGCTGTAGCCGGCACCGTAAACATTACCTGCAATCTTTGCATTGTCTTTTACAACAATTTTAACATTACCCGTTACAGTACCGCTCTGTGCGCCTGCGCAGATATATGCGGAGGCGGTGGGGTGGGAGAGAGTAGCATTCTCTCGAACGGTGAGTGTAATGCCGTTTTCAGTAGTGGTTTTGCCAAGCCAACCGCCGCCGTAAACATTGCGGTTGATGCTCGCATTGCCGAAAATATCAATGTTTACATCCGCGGTGGTTGTAATATTGTTCATGCGGGAGGTGCCGTTTATAGTGGAATTAACCGTAGCGTTGCCAAAAATGTTAATATTGATTACACCGTTGAATGTGCGCGCTGTGCCATTGTCAACACCTACATTACCGCCGACAACACCAAGTGCCGCGCCGCCAATAGTGTTATATTCAACTACAGCACTGCCACCGATATTAAGAGTTGCTGTACCGGTGTAGTCGCCCGAATAAGAACCGCCGGAAAGCGTTACAAGCACGGTACCGCCGGTAAAATCAACGGTGGAGTTACCGGTGAATGAACCGTTGTAGTTTGCGCCGTAAACATTGCGCCAAGTACCTGCCTTAATGGTAATATGGCTACCCTTTGTGCAAGCGGTATCATAGTTGCCGCCGATGATTGTGGGATAAACAAGTTCCGTGCCGTTTGTTGTACAAACAACCCCTTCTCCCATTGTTACGGGGTTACCGCCCGCAATGATAAGCTGGTAAGAAGTTGCTGAATTGTTGATTGTGATGTTATCAAATACGGTTGCGCCGCCAAGAGTAAGACGCGCGCCAAGGTGGAGGATTGCGCCGTTTTCTGCTGTGATATTGAGTGCCACGCCCTCGGGAAGAACGGTTGCCGACGCGATTGTTGTATCACCTTTAAGAATGATGTCGCCGCCGTTTTTGAGTGCCGCCGCCGCATCTGCCAAGGTGGTATACGCCCCTTCGGTCGCGCCCGTGCCGTCTACATAAACCACGGTGGGAATAACCTCGGGTTCTTCAGGCACTTCGGGCTCCTCGGGAATTTCAATCTTTACAGCGGTATAAACATTATCCGCTACATTAACTTCATATCCCTCGGGAGCTGTGGCGGTAATATTGCCCGAGCAAGTAGCGATATTAACCGTGGAATCTGCATCAAGTGCGATTGTTACATCGCCTTTGATGTCGCCGCCAACGGTACCGTTTTTGATTACCGCCGAGCGAGTTCCGCCGGTGGAGCCTGTACGGGATGTGGAGGAGAATGTGGATGTAACCTTGCCG
>JAZQWE010000192.1:0-4299 GCA_045632225.1 Eubacteriales bacterium
CTTTGGCAGAATCGGTAAGGTTAATATAATGCCTTCTGTTACAACACTCAAGGTGTTCAGAGAATTGGGTCTTGTTCTTTTTCTTGCAGGCGCAGGTATTTCCGGCGGTGCAAGATTTGTACAGGAATTCAAGATTGACTACTTCATTTACGGCGCAATTATGACCATCGCTCCCATGATTGTTGGCTTCATTTTTGCAAAGTTTGTTCTCAAGTTGAATATCCTCAACATTCTCGGCTCTATTACAGGCGGTATGACAAGTACACCTGCACTTGGTACACTTATTCATGTTGCAGGTACTGAAGATGTTGCGGCGGCATACGCGGCAACATATCCTATTGCACTCGTTGCGGTAGTATTTGTTTCACAGTTTATTATTATATTGTTCTAAAAAAATTTAAGCAACAAAACCGGCTCCGTTTTTAAGCGGAGCCAGTTTTATTTCACGCGAAAATACATCAGCTTTTAGCAATCGGAAAGAAATTTTTTCGCCAAAGCCTTGCCATATTGGTTTCTACATCTTGACATAGATGGAGTAATATTGTATTCTTGTGTTAGCATATTTTAAGGATATGCGCTTTTCAATGCACAAGGATTGTGAGAATAGATTATTTGTTGGAAAATACAAAGGAGAACAAAGATGTTGAGACATTTGCTTGAATCGTATAGTTTTACAAAAGAAGAAGTATCTTCATTACTGATGGTTGCTGAAAATATTGCGAAACACCCTGAACAGTATAGGGAAGTGGCAAAGTATAAGCAGCTTGCAACGCTGTTTTACGAGCCGTGCACCCGTACAAGAATTTCATTTGAAACCGCTATGCACAAATTAGGCGGAGATGTTGTTGGTTTTCCGTCGGCCGATGTTTCCAGCGTTAGCAAGGGAGAGTCTGTTGAAGATACGATTCGTGTTGTGCAATGCTATGCAGACATCGTAGCTATGCGTCACCCCAAGGCAGGCATGCCCAAGCTCGCATCGGAGTATTCCAAGATTCCTGTTATAAATGCAGGTGATGGAAGCAACGAGCATCCTTCACAAACCATGCTTGATTTATACACAATCAAGCAAAGACTCGGAAGGCTTGATAATTTTGCAATTGGCTTTTGCGGCGACTTGAAATTTGGCCGTACGGTACATTCGCTTACCCAAATTCTGAACAAATATTACAGCGGTGTTGAATTTTATTTTATATCTCCGGATGAACTCAAAATGCCCGAACAGTTTTTGAAAGAAGATATGAAATATTCACAGGTCAACAGTCTTGAGGCAACGATAGATAAATTAGATATTCTTTATATGACTAGAATCCAGCAAGAACGATTTGCAAGCCGAGAAGAATATATGAAATTTAACGGTGTTTATGTGCTGGACGAAAATAAAATGAAGTCGGCAAAGAACGATATGGCGGTGTTACATCCGTTCCCGAGAGTGAATGAAATTGCACCGGAAGTTGATAAAGATACTCGCGCTGCTTATTTCGATCAGGTTCAAAACGGTCTGTATATACGAATGGCGTTGATTATGGCTCTTTTACATATAGAGGATCCCGTGAGTGGCCAACTTATTTTAAAGTAAATAACAAAGCGCGGTTTACAGAGCCGCAACAAATAACATTAAAAACCGTTGCAGACTTTACTTTGTGCAGCGGTTTTTTTGCGTTATTATTTTTTAAGTTATCGTTGAAATGTAGTAAAAGATTCTTCTAATCTTGTTGAATTTTATATGATTATGTACTTGTAAAATCAACCTAAATATGTTAAAATGTTAACATGGTTAATTATGCGATTAAATAGCAAGGAAAATTAAAAAGATTGAAAGGATGTTTTGAAATGAAAATTACAGTTTGTATTGGCAGTTCTTGTCATATTAAAGGCTCGCGTCAGGTAGTAGAACGCCTTCAGCGTCTTATTTCCGAAAACAACCTTGGCGACAAAGTTGAGCTTGGCGGAACATTCTGCATGGGCAATTGCCAGCAGGGCGTTTGCGTAACAGTGAATGACACTTTCTATTCTGTAACTCCTGATACTGCAGAAGATTTCTTTAAAAATGAAATTTTAGCAAAGGTGTAAAAATAATATGGTAATTCAAATTTGCGTAGGCAGTTCTTGTCATTTAAAAGGTTCTTGTGAAATTGTTGAATTGCTTACAAAAGCTGTAGAGGACAATCACCTTGAAGATGAAATTTCTCTTGTCGGTAGCTTTTGCATCGGCAAATGCAACCGAGAAGGCGTGACCGTTCAGGTGGATGATGAAATTTGTATTGGTATAACAACCGCAAATTTTAAAGAATTTTTTGATGAGAAAGTGCTCTCTGTTATAAAAAATGAAGGGAAGTGAGCGAATTGCCTAATTGTTTAACTCTTAAAAAATCCAATTGCAAAAATTGCTATAAATGTATTCGCCACTGTCCTATAAAGTCAATCCGTTTTTCGGGTAACCAAGCGCACATTATCGGCAACGAGTGTATTCTTTGCGGCCAATGTTTTGTTGTATGTCCGCAGAATGCAAAGGAGATTGTAGACGAAACCGAAAAGGTAAAAGTATTATTGCAAAGCGGTGATCCCGTTATCGTCAGCCTTGCTCCATCGTTTATTGCAAATTACGAAGGCGTTGGCATTAACTCTATGCGTAAAGCATTGAAAACACTCGGCTTTTACGATGCTGAGGAGACCGCTATCGGTGCAACTATTGTTAAAACCGAATATGAAAGAATGCTTAAAGAGGAAGAAAGAGATGTTATCATTACCTCTTGTTGTCACTCTATAAATTTATTGATTCAAAAGCATTATCCGGCGGCACTTGAGTATCTTGCCGATGTGGTATCACCCATGCAGGCGCATTGTAAGGATATTAAGAGCCGTTTCCCGAATGCAAAAACCGTGTTTATCGGTCCCTGCGTTGCCAAAAAGGATGAGGCATCGCATTATGAGGGAATTGTAGATGCCGTGCTCACTTTTGAAGAACTGACCGAGTGGTTTAAGGCAGAGAACATTGAACTTGATAAAGAAGTTGACCATGATGTTTGCAGCCGTGCCCGTTTCTTCCCGACAACCGGCGGCGTGCTCAAGACAATGGCTCAGGATGTTCCCGGTTATAAATACCTCGCGCTTGACGGCGTTGAAAATTGTATTGCCGCTCTCAAAGATATTGAAAATGGCAAGATTCACAAATGCTTTATAGAAATGTCCGCTTGTGTCGGAAGTTGCGTTGGCGGACCCGTTATGGAAAAATTCCACCGTGCATCCGCGGTTAAAGACTATATTGCGGTTGCCGATTACGCAGGCACTAAGGACTTTGAGGTTTCTCAACCTAAAGCGATCGACCTTAAAAAGAGTTTTGAATTTATCGAGCAGCGCTCGCAGATTCCCTCGGAAATGGAAATTGCAAGCGTACTTCGTCAAATGGGTAAATTCAAGCCCGCGCATGAGCTTAATTGCGGCTCTTGCGGATATAATACCTGCCGTGAAAAAGCGATTGCTATTTTGCAGGGCAAGGCTGAGATTTCGATGTGTCTGCCTTTCCTGAAAGATAAGGCAGAGAGCTTTTCGGATATTATTGTAAACAATACGCCTAACGGTCTTATTGTTCTTAACGATAAACTTGAGGTTCAGCAAATCAATAATGCGGCGCGAAAGATTATGAACATTCGTTCTGCATCCGATGTTCTCGGTGAACCCGTAATTCGTATCCTTGATCCCGTTGTATTCATGCAGGTAAAGGAAAGCAGACGCAGTGTACGAGATCAAAAGGTTTACCTTGCCGAATACAAGCGCTATGTTGAGCAAACCGTTGTTTATGACAATGACTCTCGTTTGATTATCGCAATTCTTCGTGATATTACAAACGAACAGCTTGAGCGCGAAAAGAAAGAAAATATCAGCCGACAGACCGTTGAGGTTGCTGACAAGGTTGTTGATAAGCAAATGCGCATTGTTCAAGAGATTGCATCTCTCCTTGGAGAAACCGCCGCAGAAACCAAGATTGCGCTTGCAAAACTGAAGGAGTCTATTGCAGATGAATGATTTATGTGCTGATATTGGATACAAAAGTATAAATCATTACGGCGAGCAGCTTTGCGGAGACCACATTGACATTGTTGAACCCAGCGAAAACTCCACTGTCATCGTTCTTTCCGACGGTCTTGGAAGCGGCGTTAAAGCAAGCATTTTGTCTACTTTGACTTCTAAAATCATTTCCACTATGCTTGCAGAGGGATTATCGCTTGAAGAATGTGTTGAAACTATTGCCGCAACTCTTCCTGTCTGCTCGGTTCGCGGTGTTGCGTATTCTACATTTAC
>JAZQWE010000193.1:0-5569 GCA_045632225.1 Eubacteriales bacterium
ATCATTGGCGCGACATGTGCATTCTTTATCGAAAAACTTGTTTACTCGGGGCTTATGAGTTTTGTGGCTCAAAAAATGGGTTTTGTAAAACTCTATGCTTTCGGTGAAATTTCGGGCGGACTTTTAATAATGTTCTTTAGCGTGTCGCTTTTCTGCGGCATTGTCGGAAGTCTTGTTTCGCTTGGAAAATATGTTGAGGTATAATTTTACAGGTATTTGCACTTTCTACACATTTTGCCTTTTTTGGAGAGTAAAATGAAAAAAACACTAAAAACTTTAGCTTTGCTTTGGCTTGCGGCGCTATTTATTTGCGCGGCGGCATTAACCGCGGTTTTTGCGGCGGGTGTCAGCGCAGACGATTTTGCCGATGATGACAAAGTAAAAGAGTTTCAGGAAAATATAAAAGAGCTTGAAAGACAGCAAAAAGCGCTTGAGGCTGACCTTAACAAGGTACATGGCGAACTTGTTGATGCCCGCCGTCAGGTAAACAATCTCGACTCGCTTATGACAGCAAATCAAAATTTGCATACCGCAACGGCGGCGCTTATCGCTGAGTATGAAAGTCAGATTGCGTCAAAAGAAGTGGAGATAGAAACCGTCAGCGGTGAAATTGCCGTTAAAGAGGCGGAGATTGCGGATACAAAGGATAAGTTTTTGACCTTTATCCGTGTCCAGTATGAAAACGGCACCCCCTCAATGCTTGAGGCTATTTACGATTCCGACGGACTTTCTGACATGCTTTCGCGTATTGAGTATGTGGGCAGTATGATGAATTACAACAGCACTCTGCTTGAGCATTACAATGCGGAAAAAACCGAGCTTGACAATGCAAAAGCAGGATTTGAGGCAACTCTTGCCGAACTTAACGCCGTGCATGATGAAAAAGTGGCTTATGACGAGTCGCTTAAAGAAATTGACGCATCTCTTGAGGCGCAAAAGAAAAAACAGAGTGCGTTGCTTCGCACCATCGCGGCAGAGGAGCAAAAACTTCAGGACGAGTATGATAAACTTTCTGCCGAAGAGGAGAAAGAGAGCGCGCGCCTTGCAAAGTACCTTGAGGAACTTGCTCGCGCAAGCCAAAAGGAGTATGTCGGCGGCAAACTTATCTGGCCCGTTGACAGAAGTATCAAGCGAATCAGCAGTTTTTACGGCTGGAGAACATATTATTACCGTGGCAGAAAGATTACCGACTTTCATCGCGGCATAGATATTCCGTCCTCTGCGGGCACGGATATTTATGCGGCGCAGAGCGGTGAGGTCATTCTTGCTTCCTCACATTCAAGTTACGGAAACTATCTTATCATTGACCACGGCGGCGGAATTACCACCTTGTATGCGCATTGCTCTAAACTTCTTGTAAAGAAGGGGCAAACTGTAAAGCAGGGCGACCACATCGCCGAGATGGGTTCCACCGGTCAGTCCACAGGCCCACACCTTCATTTTGAGGTGCGCGTAAACGGTCAGCACGAAGATCCGATTGCAAACGGATGGGTTGTGCAACCTAAATAATTGAAAGGATAAGTAAATGAACAAAAAGATTTCGGTTTTTGGCACAGCGGCGCTTGTTGTTGCGGTTGCAACCGTTACATTTTTGTGCACGCTGCTTTTTGGCGGCGGCTTGGTATACGCCGAGGATGGCGCCGCCGTGCTTGACAGCGCGGCGCCCGCAACCACCGAGGATGCCTTGCTTGATGAGCCAACCATGGATGATATCATCAATGCGGTCAGCACAAGGGTTACCGAACTTGCGTATTACTACAGCAATTACTATGTCGGAAATATTGATATTGACGATATCGTTGAGGGTGTTGCAGAAGGATTTGTGGCATACAGCGGCGATAAATACGGTCAGTATCACACCGAGGAAGAGTACAAAGAACTCACAGCCGACTATTCGGGCACATTCGCGGGCATTGGTGTCAGCATAACATACAATGCAGATAATGCGGCTATTGAAATTATCAGCGTGCTCCCGAACAGCCCCGCGCTTGAGGCAGGACTTCAACCCAATGACCTTATCGTTGCAGTTGAGGGGCAGAGCGTTGGGTATCTCGGATATAATGAGGCGATTGCACGCATTCGCGGTGAAATCGGCACAACCGTAACAGTTGCGGTGGTAAGGGACGAGGACTTTTCAAGACGCTTTGATGTCACCCTCACCCGCAGAATTGTTGAAGAGCAGACGGTGACATATAAGGAAATCGAAACCGACTTCCTTACAAATCCGATTGCATATATCGCAGTTACCTCGTTTAATAATAAAACTCCCGGACAGTTCAAGTCCGCGGTTGGTGACGGACTTGTTGCAAACGCTCGCGGATTTATCATTGATATGAGAAATAACGGCGGCGGCACACTCGCGTCGGTACTTGAAATGCTTGACTACCTCCTCCCTGCGGGGCCGATGGTACGCATTCAGTATAAAAACGGCGAGGAAAGCGTGTATGAGTCGAATGACAAAAGCGTTGACATTCCGATTGTAATTCTTGTAAACGGCAATACCGCAAGCGCGGCAGAGCTCTTTACGGCATCGCTCCGTGACTACGGCAGAGCGTTTGTGGTCGGTGATGTAACATACGGAAAGGGCACAGTACAGACTATTATCCCGCTTATGGGCGGTAGCGCGCTTCGTCTTTCCACATCCATGTATGCTCCTCCGTTCTCGGATAACTTTGAGGGCGTGGGCATCACCCCCGATATTAAGGTTTCGCTCGCAGATGAGTTTAAAAATGTAAACCTTTTCAATCTTGAATACGAAAATGACACGCAGCTTCAGGCGGCGGTCAACATGTATAAATAATTTTCTGTAAAGGATGGTATAAAACCATGGCAGCAAAGCAGATGCACTACACAAAAGAGGGTTATCAGGCTCTCGTAGACGAACTCGAGTATTTAAAAACGACACGCCGTGCCGAGGTAAAAGAGGCGCTTGCAACCGCGCGTTCTTACGGTGACCTTTCGGAAAACAGTGAGTACGATGAAGCAAGAAATGAGCAGGCAAAGGTAGAGTCGAGAATTACCGAGCTTGAGTCCCTTATCATTCACGCAATCGTTGTAGACGAATCCGAAATCGACCACTCTAAAATCAGCGTTGGTTCGGTTGTAAAGGTTTTGAGAAACGGCGAAAAAGAAGAGAAAGAATACACTCTTGTAAGTACAAACGAGGTTGATTTCTGGAGCGGAAAGATTTCCGACCAGTCCCCCATCGGTGCGGCACTCATCGGCGCACGCGAGGGCGATACCGTTACTGTTGGTTCTCCCAACGGCTCCTTCGAACTCAAGATTTTGTCCGTTACAAGAGCAAAACTCAACGGCTGATTTTAAGAGGATATTAAAATGGCAGAAAATAATCAGAACAACACAGTTAATTCCACAAGCGAAGTGGCTGTCCGCCGCGAAAAGCTTGCAACTCTTATGGCAGAGGGCCGCAATCCCTTTGTTATCACTTCCTTTGACCAGAACGCATACAGCGAGGACATCAAGGCTTCGTTTGCAGAAGGCGAGGAAAAGAATGTTAAAATCGCAGGCCGTATCGTTGCAAAGCGCGTTATGGGTAAGGCTTCTTTCATTCAGGTTATGGATGCAAAGGGCAAGATTCAGTGCTATGTAACTCGCGACGACCTTGGCGAGGAGCAGTATGCGTACTTCAAGAAGTATGACATCGGTGACATTGTTGGTATCGCAGGCTTTGTATTTTTGACCAAGACCGGCGAAATTTCGGTACATGTTAAGGAAATGACTCTTCTTTCAAAGTCGCTTCTCCCCCTTCCCGAAAAGTTCCACGGCTTTAAGGATACCGACCTCCGCTACCGCCAGAGATATGTTGACCTTATCGTAAATCCCGAGGTTAAGCGCTACTTTGTTATCCGATCACAGTTTATCAAGTACATGCGTAACTACCTTGACAATATGGATTATATCGAGGTTGAAACCCCTGTTCTTAACACAATTGCGGGCGGTGCATCCGCGCGTCCTTTCATCACTCACCACAACACTCTTGACATTGATATGTACATGCGTATTGCAACCGAACTCCCCCTCAAGCGCCTTATCGTTGGCGGAATGGACAGAGTTTATGAAATCGGTCGCATTTTCCGTAACGAGGGTATGGACCCCAAGCACAACCCCGAGTTTACCTCTGTTGAACTTTATCAGGCGTATGCCGATTTCCATGATATGATGGATATTGCAGAGGGCATTATCGCGGGCGCGGCTAAGGACATCCTCGGTACTTATGAGGTTGAGTGGATGGGCGAAAAGATAGACCTTACTCCCGGCTGGCGCCGCCTTACCATGGTTGACGCGGTTAAGGAATATGTTGGTATTGACTTTGGCGCAATTACCGACGATGCTGAGGCTGTTGCTGCCGCAAAGGCAAAGGGTGTTGAGCTTGCAGATGCCGCAGAAAAGACATGGGGCAACGCGCTCTATGCTTGCTTTGACCAGAGAGTTGAAGAAAAACTCATTCAGCCCACATTTATTACAATGTACCCCGTAGAGGTTTCTCCTCTTACCAAGGCTTCTCCCGAAGACCCCCGTCTTACCGAGAGATTTGAGCTTTTCATTTGCCATAGCGAACTTGCAAATGCATATTCAGAGCTTAATGACCCGCTTGATCAGCGCGAGAGATTTATGAAGCAGGTTGAACAGCGCGAGCGTGGCGATGACGAAACAGAAATGCTCGATGAGGACTTCCTCACCGCGCTTGAGTACGGTATGCCTCCCACGGGCGGCATGGGCATCGGTATCGACAGAACCGTTATGATGCTCACAAATAACGATACCATCCGCGAAGTAATTCTGTTCCCCACAATGAAGCCCCTTGATTAAGAAAATGCCGTAAAATAGCGGTATTACAGGGTTTTTGAAACTCTATCAAAACCGATTTACGACACATTTACGACAAATGAAAAAATGAAGACACCCTATGACCGTAAAAAGTCATAGGTTTTTTTTTGCATATTCTTATCAAACAGACCGACAAATTGGAATTTACTTACTGCAATACACCGCAATTGCTTCACAGATAAATGTAGCAGTGCCGTCAGCATGTTTATCAATATTATTCCTAAAGCGCTCGTCCGCTACATACATCTGACCGAGACCTGCCAAGATTTCATTTGTGCAGACATAGTAATTCTCGGTGATATGGTTCTGCAGCATTTTTACAAGGTTTTGTGCTTCAGTGGAATCAGGACTTTTGCCCTTTCTCATGCAGAGCGCAAACTCTGCCATAATACGGTCCATTCCCTCGGCAAGGTCATTCCACTTCTGCTTGGAGTAGTTCTTAGTCCGTTCTGCATTTTCTTTGTATGCATCTGTTTTGCCCCATTTTTCTCTAGCTTCAGCCTTATACTTTTCAAATTCGCTGTTGTCAAATGCTTTCATAACATTTTCTCCTTTCACGGCACCGTCTATAGCAGAAATCAACCTCTCTAATCGTTCTTTTTTGAGTGTGAGAAGTTGTTTTTGCTCATTGAGTGCCTTGTTTTTGTCATAATTCGGGGATGACAAAATCTCACCGATGCTTTTTAAGGAAAAGTCGAGTTCGCGGTAAAAGAGAATTTCT
>JAZQWE010000194.1:0-9030 GCA_045632225.1 Eubacteriales bacterium
GCGTGCTTATGAGGATTATTATCCTAAATTCAGTCAGGCACCTCTTCTTTCTGCAACTTATGCGCCTTGCATTGAGAGCGGACGCGATGCGTATGACCGTGGTGCAAAATACTCAAACTCATCCATCGTTGCTTTCAGCGTTGCAAGTACGGCTGATGCGCTTGTCGCTGTAAAAAAACTTGTTTATGAGGAAAAAGTGCTGACTCTTTCCGAATTTGCAAAAATTCTTGCAAATAACTGGGAGGGGCACGAGGCTCTCCACCGCAGAGTGCTTTATAAAATGCCTAAATACGGCAACGGCTTATCCGAACCCGATACATTTGCAAAGGAGATAGTTGATTTTGCCGCATCCTATGTAAACGGCAAGAAAAATCACCGCGGCGGCGTGTTCCGCCTTGGACTTTTCTCCATTGACTACCGTATTTCATTTGGCGAGCGCATGGGTGCAACGCCCGACGGCAGAGTCGCGGGAGAAATGCTCTCCAAAAACATGGGCGCCGTAACCGCCATGGATAAAGAGGGCGTTACTGCGCTTATCAATTCCGCAACTACGGTTAATTACAGCGGCGTGCCTGACGGAACTGTGCTTGATGTAATGCTTCACCGTACCGCTACTGAGGGAGAGGCGGGCATTGTTGCAATGTACTCGCTTCTTACCACATACATGAACAAGGGCGGTTTTGCATTTCAGATGAATGTGCTTTCACCCGATGTGCTCCGCCGAGCGCAAGCCGAGCCCGAGAAGTATAAGACCCTTCAGGTTCGTCTTTGCGGATGGAATGTATATTTTGTTGAACTTACAAAGGTTGAGCAAGATGACCTTATTCGCCAATGCGAGAATATTGCAAACTAATATGAACGGAAAAATTTTAAACATTAAACGATTTGAGATACATGACGGCGACGGACTTCGCACAACGCTTTTTTTAAAGGGGTGCCCCCTTCGTTGCAAGTGGTGTCACAATCCAGAGAGTCTTTCGGTGCATGCAGAACTTGGATTTTATGCCGATAAATGTGTGTCATGCGGAGATTGTATAAACATTTGCGTTCAAGGTGCGCACAAATATGAAAACAGCGCTCATGCTTTTGACCGCACAAAATGCGTAGGATGCGGCAAGTGTGAGGATGCATGTACCTTCGGTGCACTTGTTTTCTACGGCAAAAGTATTTCGGCAAAAGAGATTTTGCCAAAACTCCTTGAGGATAAGGAATTTTATGAAAACTCCGGCGGCGGTGTAACGCTTTCGGGTGGGGAACCGCTGCTTCAGGCGACTTTTTGTGCCGAACTTTTAAAGTTGCTAAAAGAAAACGGTGTCAATACCGCTGTTGATACATGCCTTTTCGCATCGCGTGAAAATCTTGAAACGGTTTTGCCTTTTACTGATACATTTCTTGTGGATATAAAGGCGATTGACCGCGATGTGCATAAAGAACTAACCGGTCAGTACAATGATATTATTTTAGACAATATCCGTTATCTTTCTTCGGTTGGCAAGGCCATGGAAATCCGTATTCCTTTTGTACCAAATCAAAACGCGGGCGAAATTGAAAAAATCGCCGAGTTTATTTCAACGCTGAAAAGCGTCAAAGGTGTACGAGTATTGCCTTATCACAGCCTTTCAAGCACAAAATATGCTTCACTTGAAATAGAGTATGCTCTGGATAAAACCATCGCACCTTTACCAAGTGAAAATGAAGTTGAAAATGCTCGAAAAGTGCTTGAGAACCGTGGCATAAATGTGTTAAGATAAAATATATCGCATGTAGGAGAACATTATGAAAAAAATATTGTGCTTTTTAATGCTTATGACTTTTGTTTGTGCGTTGGCTTTTTGCATTAGCGCAAGCGAAGGTGTTAGTGTTGTTTATCTTGAGACGGGCGCGGAAGGCGACGGACTTAGTGACAACTCGCCCGTCGGTTCGCTTGGTAA
The DNA here is from genome assembly GCA_045632225.1 of Eubacteriales bacterium. GTDB lineage: Bacteria > Bacillota > Clostridia > Oscillospirales > CAG-272 > UMGS902. Next base: position 1,932 of record JAZQWE010000194.1, read on the forward strand.
AGCGGTTGAAATGCTTGATAAAAGCAAGGATTGCACCATTGTAGTGTGCGGCCGCTTTGAGCAATCTGCAAACTTTGCCTATCCCGAAACATTTGACGGCTCGATTAAGATTACATCAGTATATGACGGCATGGACTATCGCAAATACGGCGCTGTTTACGAATGTGTCGGTGCGCGATTTATCTGTAGCGGAGAGTTTATCTTTGATGATATTGACATTCTCATTACGGGTAAGTACATGTTTGTTATTGCAAACCATTATCCCTTTACTTTGGGAGAGGGGGTTACGGTAAAATCAAACAACCCCGGTTTTGACGGTAAAACATTTGGTACCTCTTTTTCGATTTTGGGTAACTATCAGTCCGGTCAGCCCAAACTCCGTGGCTCAAAAGACAATCCCGAGGCGGAGAATTCTCTTGACACAAACATCACCGTTTTAGGCGGTACAAATATCAATATCGGCGCGTATTCCCGACTTATTGACGGTGCTTCATACCTTGGCACGGCAAACATTACCATTGGCGGTAATGCTCATGTTTCGCGCCTTTATCTCACTCCTTGCAACAAACCCTTTACCTCGGGTAAAACTGTTGTAACCGTTGACGGTAACGCAAAGGTTGACGAAATTTACGGCGCTACTGCAAGCGGATTTGCCGAAAGTTTTACCGTTAACTGGCTCGGCGGAACCATTGGCAAATACGCGGATGTGTACAGCGCGGGTAGCGACCTTTTCCTCACCTACGGCAAGACCCTTGTATATACAGACCAAACCAAGGCGGCAGCTAATTTTGAAAGTATTTCTGCTCTTTTTGACAATGTAACCACCGACGGGCAGGGGAACAAAGAACCTCAAATCACGGTGATTAAACTCACAATCGGTCAAAAGGTTGGATATGTAAATGGTGAAGCAAAGGAACTTGATGTTGCTCCCATTATCAGAAACGGCAGAACAATGCTCCCCGTACGCTTTGTGGCGGACAATTTTGGTGCACTTGTTTTGTGGAACGGTGCAACAAGCACGGCAACCGTTAAAACCGATGATGTTGAAATCAAAATTGTAATCGGTTCTCCCGTTGCTTTTGTAAATGGCGAGGATGTGCTACTTGATTCACCTGCATTTATTGAGAATGGCAGAACATATCTCCCCGTGCGCTTTGTAGCGGACAAACTTGGCGCAACCGTTGAGTGGGACGGACAAACAAGCACCGCCACTCTTACAAAAACTTTCGGTCAGGTTGCCGAGATGCCGATTGTCTTGCCAAGTGCGGGCGATTTGAAAATCAACACCATTGACACTCTCAACTATGAACAGCCCTCTGCGGATTCGCATGGGGGCTTTTCCTCTCACAGCGGCGTAGAACTGAATTTCAGAGAATATACCGAAATCACCCCCGATGTGCTAATGACAACGGGCGCAATTTATCCGCGAATAAAGGTGATGGCAGACGGCAGATACATAATGTTCTACCAAAACGCTCAAATCGGCTCAAATATTTACTACACAACGAGCGACGATACACTTAATTGGTCGCGCGGCGAACTTCTTTTTAAACTTCATGCCGCAAACGGTGTCGGCGGCGAGGCAGACTCAATCCGCTATTCAACATGTGATGCTTTTGTGCTTGCAAACGGCGATATTTTGGCTGTTGCATCATACCGATACAACCTTGGGTACAGCAAGGATGCCTCAATGGGCGGTCTTGTGATCCGTCGCTCGGAGGATAACGGCAAGACTTGGAGTGAAGAAAAAGAAATTTATAAGGGCATAAACTGGGAGCCTTTTATGACACAGACCGATGATGGCGAGGTGCAAATTTTCTTTACGCATAATGCACCTAAATTCTACCTTGACGGCAAACTTGACAAGGATTATCTTTCGAGCGGCGTCGGAATGCTTCGCTCAAACGATAACGGCAAAACTTGGTCACCGAGCGTAACCGAGGCGCCCTACAGCGCGGCGGTTGTAATGCAACAACTCCGCAAAGTTGACAGCGAAAAAACGCTTTACACCGACCAAATGCCAGCTGTTGCGCATCTCAACAACGGTACATCTGTTATGGCGGTTGAATCCCGTCCCGATGCCGGCGAACTTTACATTTCGTTTGGCTACTCAAGCGACAATTGGACAACCGTACTTGGCACAGAGGAAGTTGGCCCCGTAAAACGCGCGGACAATGTCTTTCTTGGTGCGGCACCGTATATTTTGCAATTTGACTCGGGCGAAACACTTCTCACATACAATGTAAACAATCGCATGCAACTCCGTGTGGGCGATGAAAACGGCGAGAATTTTGGCAGCGCCTATATCCCATTCCTATATGGCGGATATTGGGGCACCGTTCAAAAGCGTACCTCCCATTCGGCACTTGCGGCTATTGCAAACACGGGCGATACAAACACCCTTATGGTTGGCACGGTGTATCTCAACCATGCGATAAAGGCGCCAAAGTCAGCGATTACAGTTGACGGAAACAATAAGGATTGGCAGAGTAGCGAGGCTTTGTTTGTCGGCTCGTCCTCGCAAGCGCAGGCTGCAATCCGTGCGGCAACAAGTGACGGTAAACTCCATCTTTTGATTGAACGCTCCGACTACTCCCTCACAAGTTCTGACAGTATCACGCTTTACTTTGCAGAGGAGGGCAAAAACGGATTTTACAGAATAAAGGTTGGCCTTGGCGGCGTTAACGAGGTTGTGTACTCGGGCGATACTCTCGAAAAACATGATGTTAATGAGATTGCATTTGCCTCTGTGGCGGTGAATAAACTTGGCGCCGTGACAGAAATCTCTGTTCCTATGAGTTATTTTGCATCTAAAAACTTTCTGTTTACCGCCGTTCTTTATAATAAGGACGACGGCACCTCGGTAATTTCCGATGCAATGGGCAACAATGTTCTTTCTTCTACCGCAAATTGGCCTTTAATTATGGTTGAATAATTTTTTCCCCACCAAATGCTTGAAATTGGCTTTGGTGGGGACTTTTTATTGCTGAACCCAAAAATTTCACAATCAAATTTGACAAAAACACTTTCTTTTCTTCACAAAATATTGTATAATTGATTTGTATTGTGTATTTACAGAGGTGTATATGAGAAAAACTGTAAAAATTGTCACTTTGATAGTTTTATCGCTTGCGCTTGCTTTTTCGGCGCTGTGCGTTTATGCTACATATTCTTCGGAGGATGACCCGCTGATTTCTCTCAGCTATGTTAATGAGGTCTTGCTCCCTCAAATCAAGGATATGGTTTATGATATTATTGAGGGCAAGGATGTCAGCGATGTTGTTGCAACCGCTCCTGTGGAAACTACTGATGAAGTTGTTGATACTGAAGAGATTGTGACCACAGAGGAGATTGTTACTACCGAAGAGGCAGTCACCACCGAAGTGCCCGAAACCACCGAGGTTGTTACTACCGCCGAGCCCGAACCGCTTTTCCCTGAGGGAACGGTTAACACGGGTTCAAGATACAGCGTTGTAAACCTTCTTAAAGGGCAGACGCTTTTTGCGTCGGTAAATTCATGTGAACTTATTGTGCGCTCGGGTAGCACAAAGGTTGTTTCTCCCTTTACTACAAAGTGGGAGGAGCAGGGTGTTTCCGATACTACTGACGGTGTTGAAATTTACAATGATCAAGCTGTACCCACAAACCATAACATCATCATCCCACGTGATGACGGGCGCGGAATTGTCGCGCTTGACGGCGGCGCATGGATTATGGTTCGCGGCGACTATATAATAAAGGATGCACAGTAAAAGATGAATAGTATTGGAATTATCGGCGGTGCAGACGGGCCTACCGCTATTTTGGTATCATCAAATTTCCCGCTTTGGGTGTATGCTGTGGGCATTGTCGCTTTTTTGGGCGTTGTCATAGCAATTATTGCGGCTTTTAAAAAATAAAAATATAAAAATCTTCGAAAGGAGGGCTCCGTGATGAAAAAGAAGTTTTGGGTAAAGGTTATGGTATGGATTCTTGCTGTACTCATGGCAGGAAGCTGTGCACTCGTTCTTCTTCAGGCATGCTCCATTAGCGTTTTCGGCGCTGAGGCTGATGTGGTTGAAGAGGCTGAGGTAGCTGAAATTGCCCCCGAATTCGTCACTGTCGGACTTATGTACGGCAGTGACGTTACTGTCGGCTTTGAAACGGTGAGCACCGTTGGTTTTAGCATAAACAAGACGGTATTAACAAGGACAGAGCGTTCCTATGAGGAAATATATAAAATAGAACTTCCTAAAATTTCTGTGGTGTGCGACGATAATCTTTCTCAAACGGCGTACACCTATTCTATTTATGACACATCAAAGCGCTGTGTCATTGGCGGGTACCACCTTGAAACTGCCATGGATATTGAAACACGCGAAGATGCTGATGTAATGCTTGAACTTGTAAAAGAGTGGCTTACCGCCGAGGGGAGCGACATGCATCCATTTGTTGCATATATAAACGGGGTGTATAAAATCCGTATAGGTGACTATTCATCTGAGGCAAATGTTGAAAAGAAACTTGCAACCATCCCAAACATGGCGGCGGAAATTGAACTTGACATAGTCGGTCCCTCCGACACGGCTGTAATGATTGTTGACCCTGAAACCAATGTCATTTACTTTGAGTATGACGGCGGCAAGGATACTTCGATGGGGCTTAAAGCGCTTGAAAAAGACGGTGAAAAGCAGTACCTTAAAACTCCCGCAAACCGCCTTTATGACGGAGTATTTGTCTACCAAAGATACAAAAATGACAGCGCAAACGGTGTTGCGCTTACAAATTTGCTACCGCTTGAGGATTATATTGCGGGCGTTGTTCCCTATGAAATCAGTCCCAAATGGCCCACCGAAGCGCTTCGCGCTTTTGCGATAACTGTTCGCGGTTACACCGTGAATAACAAAAACCGACATTATACATCCTACGGTTTTGACATTTGCAACACTACGCACTGTCAGGTTTATCGCGGTATTGCCGATGCAAACGAGGCTGTTTTTGAGGCTGTTGCAAGCACAAAAGGACTTGTGCTTTCTGATGGCGAAAGCGTGGTTACAACATATTATTCATCATCAACCGGCGGTTGGACCGCGTCTTCAAAGGATACATGGGGCGGCGACGATTCGCCATATCTTATTCCCACATACACCCCGTGGGAACGCTACTCCGAGCATGGAAACGGTCTTTGGATAAGTGAGGTCAGCGGGGTAGAGCTTGCGGATTATCTTCGCGGTAAAGGTTATGACAAAATCACGGGCAAATCAATTGTTGATATTAAAGTCAACTCGTATTCGGGTGATAGCGAGTATGTTTATTCTGTGAGTTATACCGACTCAAAGGGTAATGTGCTTACTATTGAGCGTTGCGACAAGGTTCGCACATCCATTTCAAAGTATGTAAAAAGTGCAAATTTTGTTGTAGGAAAGGGAAGTGTTACTTATTCCTATGACAATGTTGTGAAAATTGATCCAAACGGAAAATTTACATCGGTAACGGGAAATTACTTGCCCATTGAGGAAGAAAAGCCAAAAGTTCTCACTTCTTCCGGAATAAAAGATATTGACAAACCTAGTGTTTATGTGCATAATAGTGAGGGTATAAACCGTACCGAACTTGAGAGCCTTACCGTTGCAAACGGCGAGAGCGGATATTATTACAACATCGCCGACAAAATCGGGGTTATTCTCCGCCGAATTACCAATACCTACACCGCGGCAAGCGACGACATATTTATTTTTGCGGGCAAGGGTTGGGGACACGGTGTTGGTATCAGCCAATACGGTACACATGACCTTGCTGCGGCGGGTTCTACCGCAGAACAGATACTTTCCCTTTATTTCCCGAAACTTTCGCTTATTGATTATCACGAAATAAAAGGAAATTTTTAAAAAAGTTTTGTTTTAGGTGAGGATTTTTAAAAAACTCACCGACAAATAAATGAATTAAATTTGAAAGGATTTTATCAAAATGAAAAAACTTCTTATCGCAGTACTTACAGTTGCTCTTTGTATGGGTCTTGTTGCTTGTGGCAATACTGAAACCACTACAGCAGAAAACACAACCGAAACACCCGTTGAAACTACAGCGGCTGTTGAAGAAAACCTCACCGTAGGTCAGATTCACGCAAACGCATTCGAGCAGTTCATCGCTGACTATGACAAGTCCACCGCAGAAGAACTTGCAAACAAGCTCGTTTCTCTTGAAATCAACCAGTTCATGGGTGGCGCAATGCCCGTTGACGGTGAATACTTCCCCGGTTTTGACAACTACATTCCCGAAGGTTATGTTTCCGGCGCTATGTTCATGCCCATGATCGGCTCCATCGCTTATGTTGGTTATGTATTTGAACTTGCTGAAGATGCTGATGCAGAAGCATTTGCAAACACCCTTACCGACAATTGCAACCCCCGTTGGAACATCTGCGTTATGGCTGACGAAGTTGTAACCAAGATTGTTGGCAACAAGGTAATGTTCCTTATGTGCCCTGCTACCTACGAAATGCCTGAAGAAGCATTCGGCGGTATGGCTCTCTAAACCAAACTGTAAACTAAAACAGCATGGCACATTGTCATGCTGTTTTTTGTGAAAATATTGTGTAAATTATAGTTTATGCGAAAGTAAAATCGGAACCACAAATCCGTAGGGGATGGCCCCTGGACATCCCGTTTTAACCACGGTACATGCGGGGCGTGTGATGTCGCCGCCCCCTACAGTGTTTCATTGAAATTTCTCCGCATAAACTATAATTTACCGTACGAAAGGATAAAAAATGTTATTTTCAAGCATTCCTTTTTTATATTATTTTTTGCCCGCTGTGCTTGCGCTGTACTTTTTGGTACCGTTTAAGTTTAAAAACTTTGTACTGCTTATTTTCAGTCTGTTTTTCTACTTTTACGGTGAACCCGTGTATGTACTTTTAATGCTTTTATCTTGTTTATCAAGCTATATCCACGGCATTTTGATTGGCAAAACACGCGGTACAAAGTGGTCAAAAGTTTGGCTTACTTCCTCGGTTGTGACAAGCCTTTTGATGCTTGGATTTTTCAAGTATTCAAACTTTTTCATCGATAATTTCAACGCGCTTACACACTCAAGCGTTGCATTTCTTAATATTGCGCTT
>JAZQWE010000195.1:0-3903 GCA_045632225.1 Eubacteriales bacterium
ACGGGAGCTGCGGATACGCCGAACTCCTCTTCGAGTGCGCTTACGAGGTCCTTGAGTTCAAGGATTGTGAGAGTCTTTATCTCTTCAAGAATGTTTGTGATCTTTTCGGTAGCCATTTTTACTATCCTCCTGTAATAATACAAAAATTATTTTAAATTAAAATTTTAGGCTTCTGCGGGAGCCTCAGCTGCTTCTCCGTCCTTGTCGATAATAGCCTGAAGTGCATAGCACAGACCATAAAGGGGAGACTGCAAGCTGCCGAGAACCTTGCCGACCATAACTTCCTTGGAAGGAGTGTCAGCGAGTTCTTTTACGGTTGCAACATCAACAACAGCGCCATCTACAAAACCTGCGCGGAACTCGAAGTTCTCAACCTTCTCAACATACTCTTTAAGAATCTTAGCGGGAGCGATGGGGTCGTCCTGGCTGATAGCCAAAGCGGTCATGCCATAAAGGTGTTCCTTCATTGCGCCGTAACCAACTTCTTCACATGCTCTGCCTGTGATGGAATTCTTAATAACCGAGTATTCAACACCTGCTGCTCTGAGAGCTGCACGCATCTTGGTATCGTCCTCAACGGTGATACCTTCGTACTGAACGAGTACGCCGGAAGCTGCGGTCTTGAGTTTTTCGGCGAGTGCTGCTACTGTTGCCTTTTTAGCTTCAAGAATCTTATTGCTTGGCATAGTAATTTCACCTCCGTTAAACTTTTGCAAAAAAATAAATCTTTCTACGGAAAGACATAAAGGTTCCGAGAAAGATCATAAATAGACATATTTATAAAACATTCCTCGGCAGGAAAGCATCTACATGCTTTTACCGTAACCTGCTGTCTTCGGTAACACAAGCATTATAACAGCGTCAGAATGTTTTGTCAATAGTTTTTTGAAAAAAAGTTAAATTTTTTTAAGAGCGCAAGGGAAAAGCCTTGCGCTCTTTGTATTATTCATAGTCTTCGGGGTAAATTTCGACAAATGGCTTGTCCTCGATTATCCATAAAATGACTAATATCGCAACCAAAATTGCAATAACTATCGCGGGGAAAAGTAAAAATCGCATACCAATGCCTTTCGTTTGCGTTTTTGTCGCAATGTTTCCTACATTATTATAATGGGGCGGCTCTTTCTTTGTGTCGGTGGGGGCATTTGTTGCGTCGGTAGCTGTATTATCGTAGATGTCTGCCTGCACGCGATTTTCTTCGTTAAGCTCGATGTGTGTGTTGCGGGCAGAGAAAATTTCGATATTTTCAAGCATATCGTTTTCTGTGTCAAGCCCTACCAAGGTATGAAAAAGCCCGTATTTTGCGGGATTGTATGTACGGATTTGGCTTGCCGCGCTTACCGGTCTGTTCTCGCCGTAGAGCCAGCCGTAAAACCAAGTCCAATGCTGTGATTTGTGAAAGTTAAATGCCTCTTGCGAGATGTTAAATGCGCTTTTGCCAAAGGGTTCAAGAACCTCATCGATTGGCAAAACGATTTCATTTTGTGCAAATAAATGCGAGTATGCTTTTGGCGGGACGAAATCGTTTTCGGTGGCGGTTTCAATCACTTCCTTTATTACTGCCGCAGAAAGGCGGTGCATGCCGTGACCGTATTCGCCGTCAAAATCGTGTACAACCGCAACTTGCGGGGTGTAGGTGTTTAAAACCTCTCTTGCAAGCGCACATACATCTTTGTGCGGATAGCCCGCGTTTGCAAGCTGTGCCTTTGCGGTGGCAATGCTTTCGGAATATTCGTCGGGGAGGGGAAGAATTATCGGATAGTTTTTAAGTCCGCAATGCCAAAGTCCCGCAAGGAGTTCTTGCACGCGGCTGATGTCCTGATATGATGTGGTGAAAAAGCACACCTTTACATCAACATCGCCCTTTGCAATGTAGTATGGAACAAGTCCTGCGAAAAAGAGTTGGTCATCGTCGGAGTGGGCGGCGAACAGCATCAAATCTGTTTCATATTGTGCAAGTGACCAACGCTGCACCTCGCTTGGGATTTCGCCCTTTGAATATACATTCATTTCGCAGATGGAAACAGCATCAAAAGTGACGGTTGCCGTAAGATTTTCAAGCGGGATAAACTCGCTCCAAAAACCGTTTTCACAGATTTTTGTTTCGCCGTTAAGCACTCCGCCAACGGGAGTTTGGCTGTAGCGAAGCCATACTCCGCCAAGCGGGGTTTGGCTTGTGATTTCTATTTTGACATTTTCGCCGCTTGCAAATGTATCAATTTTGCCGTCTGTCAGGCGCGCACCGCGAATGTTTTCAAAAGTGATGTCAACATCCTTGGTTATGTCCGCCGCTGCGGCAAAAAGTGACAGCGCCGCAAGTAGCATAAATGCGCAAAAAAGATGCAGGATTTTTTTAAAAACCATATTAAAGCACCTTTTTAAGTTCGTTTACAATCATGCCGAGCGCTTCTTTTGCGCTTGCGGCTTCAAGCGAGCAACCCGCCGCGCGTATGTGACCGCCGCCTCCAAAGAGCGCCGCGATTTTTGATACATCAATATCATCATTTGCGCGAAGGGACGCGCGGAAAACGCCCACGGTGGGCGATGCTTTTACCGAAACCGCGCATCTTGCGCCGCGCACGCATCTTGCAAAGTCGATTGCGGTTTCAAAATCTTTGATGTTAAGGCCGTTTTCGTAGTCGGAAAGTTCGATTGCAACCGCGCTGATTTGACCGTTTTCAAAGGTTTCGATGCGCGAGAGCGCGATGCCCTCGGCGCGAAGCTGACTTTCGTCCTTTGTATCAAACAAAAGGCGGTTGATTTCGGCGGCGTGTGCGCCAAGGTCAATGAGTCTTGCCGCGGTGATATGCGTTGCGGCGGTGACATTGGCGTATTTAAAGCAACCCGTGTCCGAACTTATTGCGGCGTACATTGCATCTATCGCTTCGGCGGAAATATTTGAAATTTTACCCTCACCAAGCGCATATTTGTAAAGTTCAAATATGATAAAACCCGTTGCCGCCGCATGCGGAGCGACAAATTCGTGCTTTGCGTATGGCATGCTTACATCGTGGTGGTCAATGCGAATAAGCGCACGCGCTTCAATCGCTTCGCGCAAGGATGCCATTTGCACGGGGGAGGCGAGGTCGACACAGATGATTTGAAAACCGTCAAGATTTTCGGGGAGCGCGTCGAGTTCTTTTCGCTCGCCGAGGATAAACCCGAGTCGGTACGGAGCCTTTTCGGGGAAAATAATCTCTGCTTTGCCGCCAAGCGCCTCAACAAGGTTTGCAAGTGCAACCGCACTTCCCACGCAGTCGCCGTCGGGGTGTGAGTGACCGACAATTATTGCGTTTTTACACTTTTCAATTTGGCTTAAAAGAGATACGGTGTCAATCATTGTTTTCGTCCTTTTTGGCACCTTTGTTTATATCCTCAATGATTTTTGAAATGTGTGCACCGTGCTCAATGGAGCGGTCATGTACGAATGTGAATTCGGGAGTCTGACGAAGGTTAAGTCGCTGTGCAATTTCGCGGCGGATAAAGCCCTTTGCGCTGTCAAGTCCCTTTTTGATTTCCTTGGGGTCGCCCATAAGGGATGAAAAATAAACGGTTGCAAATTTAAGGTCGGGAGTAACCTCTGCAGCGGTAATGCTGATAAGCGCACCGCTGACACGGGGGTCTTTCACCTCGCGAAGGAGCACGGAGAGTTCCTTTTGCATTTCATCGTTTATTCTGCCTCTTCTGTAATTAGCCATATCTATCTCCAAAAAAGTTAGTTTTTTTTAGTATACCACATTAAAACGAAAATTTCCATAGAAAGATAAATTAAAGTTTACGAGCACGATTAAAAACACCTCATCCACCGCGTAGCGGTCCCCCTTCCCCTTCTGGGGAAGGCTTTAAGATGAAGATTTTCGCTCATAAAGAGCGAAAATCAACTATAAATAGCCTTCTCCTGTG
>JAZQWE010000196.1:0-5805 GCA_045632225.1 Eubacteriales bacterium
CTAGCACTCCTCATGGCTCTGACGCTCGATGCCGGCACGCAGTCAGTTGGCTCCCAGTCCATCTCTAGCGTCTTACTTTTTCTCGCGCTTTCGGCCATGCAGATTGCCGAGAGTTTCAAGGGCGTAATCGTATTTTCTGCAATAATATCGGTGTTTACCTTTGCTGTGGGACTTCTTGCGTCCCTCACCCTCCCCGCAGGCGCAATGATTGTGCTGTGCAACCTCTCGGTGCTTTTGATTTGCACCGCTGTCGGTAAAATAATAAGAAGGTAAAAAGGTTTATAGGAAAAATAAAACACCTTATCCGTCGCCATACGGCGACGGATGAGGTGTAGCCGCAAAGCGGCGTTATTATCATAACCGTATATTCCTCATTACTTTAATTTCAAGGAGGCTTACATGCCAAAAACTATAGTACCCGACTATGTGTTCGGTTCGTTTTCGGACATTAGTGCAGAGTTTTTGAAAAAACAGAACATCAAAGCGCTTTTGTGCGATGTTGACAACACCCTTTCGCCATACGAGCATGCAACCCCCAACGAAGCGGTTCGTGAGTGGGTTTGTGAAATGCAGAAAAACGGCATTAAAATCGCGCTTGTTTCCAATAATAATTACGAGCGCATCAATACATATAATGAAGAGTTGAAACTCGTAGCCTATGCCGATGCGGGCAAACCCTCGCGAAAATGCTATTTCAAAGCGGCACGCGACCTTGGCGTTGATATTTGCGATTGCGCTGTGCTCGGTGACCAACTTTTAACCGATTGTTGGTCGGCAAGAAGGCTTAAAGTCAAATGCTTTATCGTGCCCCCAATCAATGACAAACGCGATCTTTTTCACCGTTTTAAACGAGCTGTTGAAAAACCGTTTATGTTCGTGTATAATAAAAGAAATAAATAATGGAGAAAGAAAATGACAAGAGCAGAAACTTTAAGAGAAAAAATTAGCGGCTTTGCAGATGCCATAATCATCACCGATGAACTTAATCAATATTACATCAGCGGCTTCCGCTTTACCGACGGATATGTGGTTGTTACCAAAGAGAGCGCGCATATCGTAACCGACTTCCGCTATATCGAAGCGGCACAGACACTTGCCCCCGCAGGCTTTGAAATAGTTGCTCCCAAGAGCATGCGCGAGTATATCGCCGATGTTTTTAAAAAGGAAAATGTAAAGACCGTCGCTTTTGAAGAGGACAGAGTTACCTACTCTGCACTTGAGGCGCTCAAAAAGGATATTACTGCAGATTTTGTAACATCGCGCGGTGTGATTGAAGAAATGCGCCGCTACAAGGATCACTCAGAGGTTGAAAAAATCCTTGCCGCACAAAAAATCACCGATGATGCTTTTGAGCACATTTTAAAGGTTATGACCCCAGATATGACCGAACTTGATGTCGCTGTTGAACTTGAGTTCTTCATGCGCAAAGCGGGTGCTGAGGAAAAGAGCTTTGACACCATTGCGGTTTCGGGCGCTGCATCATCTCTCCCCCACGGCGTACCGAGAAATGTTAAGCTTGAAAAAGGCTTTTTCACCATGGACTACGGCTGTGTGGTTGATGGCTATCACTCCGACATGACAAGAACAGTTGTGCTCGGAAAGGCTGACGATGAGATGAAGAAACTCTACAACACCGTGCTTAAAGCACAGGTAAGCGCAATCGAGGGCGCAAAGGTTGGCATGAAGTGCTCTGCCATTGACGCTATCGCGCGCGATATTATTGATGATGCGGGCTACCACGGTTGCTTTGGCCACGGCACGGGTCACGGTGTTGGCCTTGAAATTCACGAGGAGCCGAGATTTTCGCCCAAATCCGCGGATTTCTTTAAGAGCGGACACATTATCACCGTTGAGCCCGGCATTTACATTGCGGGTAAGGGCGGTTGCCGCATTGAGGATATGATTTACGCAGACGGCGACAAGGTTGTAAACCTCACCGGCGCAAGAAAAGAACTTATCGAACTCTTTTAAAATAAAAAGCACGGCAATGCCGTGCTTTTTTAATTATTCACCTTTGCAACAGATAAGTTCCTTTGCGTATGGGAGGGATAAAATCCAATCGCAAAGGGTGTGCCACTCGTCAAGTTTGTGGCTCTTTCTCGCATAGTAGATGTTAACAAGTGTTTCGTAGTTCATTGTTACTGTGCGGAGTTGGTTGTATGAAGAGGGGAGAAGTTGGATAAGGTCATACCAATATGCCTTGTCCTTGTCTTCCATATATTTAAGGCGGGTTTGTTCCATGTAGTCAACATATGTCTTAAACGCCTCAAGCGCGCCCGAAGTCATGTGGTCGGTGCTAAAGTCCGAAAGCTCAAACGGCTTTGCATGGATTTTGTGCATGGTGCTTGTGGAGTTTGCAACGGTTGCAACCTTATATGTGTCAAATTCTTTCCACCAATACATGGGTGCGGTAATGTCAACACAAACTAAAATCTGGCGCATGAACTTGCGGTGGTCGCTACCTGCCGCACAAAGGCGCTTTGCAAGGTCAAGGTCGTTTTCGCCGAGGATGTAATTTCCGCTTTCGTCATATTTACTGTCGGAACGAGCCCAAGAATTAAGGGGGTTTCTCGCGCCGCGAATTGCATTTTCTAAATTCATTACAGAACCGTGTTCAACTTTAAGCATAATAATACCTCACAAGTTTATTATAATAATGATACCACATATAGCGTTTTTCGTCAACAAAAAACTTATATATTGTGGTTTGAAATTTTTTTAAAAATTTTTTAATTTTTTTTAAAAAAAGTGTTGACAAAATGAAAAGAGGGTGCTATAATAAAAAAGTCGCAAGGCTGGTGAGCAAAAAACGCCGGGCCTACGATGCATAAGATGGAAGTTTAGCTCAGCTGGGAGAGCATCTGCCTTACAAGCAGAGGGTCGGGGGTTCGAGCCCGTCAACTTCCACCATATGGCCCGGTAGTTCAGTTGGTTAGAACGCTAGCCTGTCACGCTAGAGGTCGAGGGTTCGAGTCCCTTCCGGGTCGCGAATTTTATGGTATTTGCCTCTGTAGCTCAGTTGGTAGAGCAGAGGACTGAAAATCCTCGTGTCGTTGGTTCGATTCCGACCGGAGGCACCAGCGGCGTAAGACCGCTATGCGGATTTAGCTCATTTGGTAGAGCGCCACCTTGCCAAGGTGGAGGTGGCGGGTTCGAGCCCCGTAATCCGCCCCAAAATCGGACACGAAATATCGTGTCCGATTTCTATATTCGGCGCCATAGCCAAGCGGTAAGGCAGAGGTCTGCAAAACCTTTATTCCCCAGTTCGATTCTGGGTGGCGCCTCCAGAAAAAACAAAAGCACTTCGAAAGAAGTGCTTTTTTGTTTTTCTCGGTGTCATGGGAGAGCTTGCTCACCAGGCGCAGGATGAGCGAATTCTCAGCTTTGCTGAGATTCTGGGATACTATCTTCGGCAAAAAATAAACGGGGACTTCCGAAAAATTATCATAATTATGGAAAAATATTGAAGAAAAATGGAAAATATGATATAATTATTTCGTAATTGGTTTTAGTAGAAGTCTACTACATTATTTTTATTTGAAAAGGAGTCCATTATGAAAGGTTTTGCAATGATGAAAATTGGCGAAACAGGTTGGGTAGAAAAGGAAAGACCCGCATGCGGTCCCTTTGACGCAATCTGTAAGCCCATCGCACTCGCTCCCTGCACCTCCGACGTACATACCGTTTGGGCAGGCGCAATCGGCGACCGTCACGAAATGATTCTCGGCCATGAGGCTGTAGGTCAGGTTGTTGAGGTTGGTTCCGAGGTTAAGGATTTCAAGCCCGGCGACAAGGTATTGATTGCGGCTATCACCCCTGACTGGAACTCTCTTGAGGCACAGGGCGGCTACTCCATGCACTCCGGCGGTATGCTTTCCGGTTGGAAGTTCTCCAACTTCAAGGATGGCGTATTCGGCGAATTCTTCCATGTAAACGATGCTGACGGCAACCTTGCTCATCTTCCCGAGGGCATGGACCTTGCGGCAGCTTGCATGCTTGCGGACATGGTTCCCACCGGCCTTCACGGTGTTGAACTTGCCGACATTCAGTTTGGTGACACTGTTGCTGTTATCGGTATCGGCCCTGTAGGTCTTATGTCCGTTGCAGGTGCTGCTATCCGCGGCGCATCCAAGATTTATGCAGTTGGTTCCAGAAAGAACTGTGCAGACCTTGCCCTAGAGTTTGGTGCATCCGAAATCATCAACTACAAGGAAGGCGACATTCTTGAGCAGATTATGGCAAAGACAAACGGCGAAGGCGTTGATAAGGTTATCATCGCAGGCGGCGACAACGACACCTTTGACCAGGCAATCAAGATGCTCAAGCCCGGCGGAATTATCGGTAATGTCAACTACCTCGGTGAGGGTGACTACACCAAGATTCCGAGAGGCGATTGGGGTTGCGGCATGGGCCACAAGCAGATTCGCGGCGGTCTTATGCCCGGCGGCAGACTTCGCCTTGAAAAACTTGCAAAGATGGTTATGTCCGGCAGAATCCATCCCGAAAAGCTTGTTACTCACAGATTTGTAGGTCTTGAACATGTTGAAGAAGCGCTTATGCTTATGAAAGATAAGCCGCGCGATTTGATCAAGCCCTTGGTTATTATTGAAGAATAAACGAAAACCCCTGTAAGGCATTGCCTTACAGGGGTTTTAAACTTAATAGCAAACTTTACCGGGGTTTAAGATATTCTTATCGTCAAAGGCTTTCTTTATACCCTGCATGAGTGCAATCTGGTCATCACCGTATTGTTTTTTCATGTAAGTTTTCTTTGCATAGCCGATGCCGTGCTCGCCCGATACAAGGCCGCCGAGTTCCTCGGCTTTTTTATACATAAGGTCAAAGCAATGCTCAAGTGTCTTTTCCCAAGCGGCATCGTCAAGGTCATCGCGGCAAATATAAACATGGAGGTTGCCGTCGCCCGCATGGCCGAAACTCGGGATACGAACACCGGTGTCCTTTGCGATTTCATGTGTGTATTTGATAAACGCGTCTACATGGCTACGCGGTACAACAACATCGCACTCGTCCATTTCGGTGGTGGAAGCCTTGATAGCCTCAAGGAACGCGCCTCTTGCCGACCAAACCGACTTTTTACGCTCGTCGGTGTCAACGATGTATGCATCAAGCGCGCCGATTTCAAGGCAGAGGTCTGCAACGGTCTGCATATCGGTTTGCACTTGGTTATCGGTATTGCCGTCGAATGTGAGGAGGATGTATGCATCGTTTTTCTTGTCGGAGAACTTCTTTCCGAGATAACTTTCGGAGAAGAGGATGGTGTCGCGCGACATGTACTCAATCGCCGTTGGGATAACCTTTGAGCGAATGATTTTCGGCACAGCCTCGATAGCGGTTTTCATGTCGGGGAACGGCACAAGCAGGCTCACTGAGAATTTCGGCAGGGGCATGAGTTTAAGCACCGCCTCGGTAATGATGGCAAGAGTGCCCTCGGAGCCGATGATGAGGTCCTTGAGTGAGTAGCCCGAACTGTTTTTTACAACCTTTGAGCCGAGCTGCATGATTTCGCCGTTCGGCATAACCACGGTGAGGGCGCGGACATAGTCGCGGGTAACGCCGTATTTAACGGCGCGCATGCCGCCTGCATTTGTGGAAATGTTGCCGCCGATGGTGGCAGATTTTTCGCCGGGGTCGGGCGGATAGAGGAAGTCATGCTCCTCTGCAAATGCGGCAAGTTCCATAAGGAGCACGCCGGGCTGAACTGTGACGGTGAGGTTATCTTCGTCAAGTTCCAAAATCTTGTTCATTTGTGTGGTTTCAAGCATGATACCGCCCTCTACCGCAACG
>JAZQWE010000197.1:0-3646 GCA_045632225.1 Eubacteriales bacterium
GCCGACAATGCCTGTGTAGCGCATCGGCA
Source organism: Eubacteriales bacterium (assembly GCA_045632225.1). Taxonomy (GTDB): domain Bacteria; phylum Bacillota; class Clostridia; order Oscillospirales; family CAG-272; genus UMGS902. Next base: position 30 of record JAZQWE010000197.1, read on the forward strand.
CCGAAAGCGCAATGCGTTTTGTTCCAACGGAGAGGGGAGAAATAAATTTGTACTCGCGGCTCATTTGTTTGTATTCTTTTACAAGTCGCCCGTTCATTTGTGCATAGGTATAAGGGGAAATAACCGCGCCGTTTTCATCCCTTTTTAAGTCTTTTTCAAGACTTTTCATTTCCTCAAGTACAATTTTGCTTGCCTCAAACACCTCTTCTACGGTGTAGGGGCGAACATCTATGCCGAGTTTCTTTTCAATCGGCGTGCAATCGTATGCAATGCCAAAGTTGACAAGAAAAAGGGAAAAAACAAGCGCAACCGTGCAAAGTAAGTTTATAACATGGCGCAAAAGTTTGCCGCTTTTTGCTACAACCACGGCACAATAAATAAGGTAAATCAGCGCAAACGGAATTGCGCAAAGGAGCACAGCCTCGGCAAGCGAAAAGGGAAAAATCGAGGTTATATGTGCAAAAACCGAGCGAAAAAATGCCGACACAGTGAAGTTGAAAAAATCGGCAAAAGGTGGGATGCACATCGCTGTTATTTTTACCAAAATGCATGCCGCAAAAATGTAAAACGAAATCTTTGCGAAAAGGGAAATGTATTTTCTTGAAAAATCTTTAAACATTCTGTTGTTCCTTTAAAAACTCTTCCATATCGTTGGGAAGCGGCGCGACAATTTCCATCTTTTCGCCCGTAAACGGGTGGCGAAAACGCAAAATCCCCGCATGGAGTGCTTGGCGCGGCATGGCAAAACCGCCGCCGTACATATCGTCGCCGACAATGGGGTGGCCGATTGAGGAAAGGTGCACGCGCAGTTGGTGTGTGCGCCCCGTAACGGGTTCGCACTTGACTACGGAGATGTCGCCCACCACGCCGACTTTTTCATAACGCGTGTGCGCAAATTCACTCTCTTTGCCGCTTTCGTAAGAGGCGCGCGTGATAATGCTGTCCTCTACGCGGCGAATGTAACTTTTAATCTCGCCCTCTTTTGGCACATCGCCAAGGCAAAAGGCGGTATAAATTTTTTCGTATTCAATATCGCGGTTGGTTTTCGCAAATCGGTCAGCGGCATATCGGTTTTTTGCAACTATAACAATGCCGCTTGTATCCGTGTCAAGACGGTTAACCGCGCGTACAACAAACGGTATGCCGCGGCGGTCAAACTCGGCCTTTAAGGCGTTGGCAAGGGTGTCCATTCGGTGTCCGTGCGAAAGGTGGGTGGGCATGTACGGCGGTTTGTTTATCGCCATGATATGCTCGTCCTCATAGAGAATGTCAAGCGGGATGTCCGCGCCGAAAAGCGACTTGTCGCAATCGTCGTATGTGTCCTCAATTTTAAGCGAAACGGTGTCCCCGTCGGAGAGCGTGTAGCGAACGGTCACGCTTTTGCCGTTTACGGCAATGCCATCGCATTTTTTCAGCGCGCTGCAAAGTGCGTGCGACAGAAAAAGCCGCTTTTTTAAAAAGTCCAAAAGCCGCTTGCCCTCAAATTCACCGTCTACTCGAAAATCCATACAACTATCCTATTTTAATATATATACAATAAGTATATCATAAATAAAGTACAATAGTCGATAGTTTTTGAAAAATAAATAAAAGTTTTACTATGGAGCATTATATTTTATAAAAATAGGTTCACTTTTTATATTGACGGTGCGCTTTGTATAGTGTTACAATTTTGTTACCAAGTATTAACGGAGGTATGACCATGGCAAATTATACATTCGGAGAAGCAAAGGACATGTTCCTTGCTTATGAAAACGATTTTTCCGACAACTCCATGAGCGATTTTACTGTTGTTTACGGTGACATGGAGGTGCGTGACGGTGCACTTCGTACCACTAAAACGGGCGGACATTCCACAGTTCTCCTTGAAAAAGCAAACAAGCCTAATTTTGTATTTGAGGCTGATTTTGTAAATCATCAGGCGGGCGGCGGAATTTTCTTTGGCGGCGTTGCGGGCGGCATTAAAAAAAGCACTCCCGATGACGATAAAACAAACGGCTACTACGCGTTTATAAGTGCTGACGGCCTTGGCGGTGCGCTTGGTTGCACAAGCCCGGTGGGCAAGTGGAACGGCAACATCACCGCAAGCAAAAACGGCGACCGTTTTACCGTTGGTCAGGACCTTCATTTTTATATCCGTGTAAGCGGTGACTACATTGTTTACACAGTTTCCGACTGTGCTACAAAAGAGGAACTCTACAGAGCCGAGTACCGCAAGGGCGACAGCCGCTTTGACGGCTCACCTTTTGAAACGGGTACAATTGCAATCCGCATCAATAATGACGGCGGCAAGGGCGGTTTTACAAATATCAAGATTTACGAAAAGAAAGAACCCACAACCTATAATGCGGTTCTCGGATTTTCTGAAAAACTCACAGCACGCCTTACCCCCACAAACGCAGAGGAACTTGTGGTTTTTGAAAAGAACGGTCAAGGTTTTGCATTTAGCTATGACGCGGCTGTTGAGCGACTTGTTGCATACAAGTACCTCCACGGCAAACTCATGTTCTTGGCTCAGCACGCAATGAAACTCACCGCGGGCAATACATACGATTTCACCGCGGTTAACGGCGGCAATGTGCTCTCTTTCTATTTTGGTGACCAGACTTGGCCCGTTATGGAAGTTCAGGCTAAAAAGCCTTCGGTTTACAACATCGGCACCACCGCGCCCATCACCTTTGATATTGATGCGACAAAACTTTACGATGGCGAAACCTATGTTAACCCCGTAACCTACGGTGCAGACCCCGAAATTCTCTATCATGACGGCACTTTCTATCTCTACACCCTCCATCATCCCTTCGGTTCAAAGTGCTCTGTAAGAGTTCGTACATCCAAGAACCTTTACGATTGGGAAGAGGCAGGATTTGCTTTTGAAATTACCGAGGGTAGTCCCATTCACTATTTCATGAGCCCCAATGTGTTCTACAAGGACGGCTGGTTCTACCTCCTTATTGCTTCGCAGTTCGCGGGTGGATTTGGCCCCACCGAGTTCCGCGTTTTCTATGCAAGCGCGCGCTCGCCCCTTGGTCCCTTTGTTATGAACAAGGAAAAACCCTATGTTAATACCGAACCCGAGATTGGCGGCGCTCCCTTTGTTGACGATGACGGCAGAGTTTATATCACCACCGTTCGTTTTGGCGGCGGTAACCATGTTTACATTCAGGAAATTGATGCCTGCGACGGCGTGCTCACCAAAAAGCGCGATGCTGTTCATTGTATCAGCCCCTCCGAGCATTATGAAATTGACGAGTATGCGCCCATTAGTGAGGGCGGCGTAATCACCAAGCATAACGGCTATTACTACATGATGTATGCATCGGGGCACTTCCGCGGCCACTATGGCGAGGCGTATGCGATAAGCGACAATATCTACGGCCCGTATACAAAGTATAAGTATAACGAGGTGCTTGCCTCCAACCGCTATGTTGAGGGCGCGGGCGACTGTATGTTTGTTGTTTGTCCCGACCTTGAAGAAAACTATGTGGTTTACCACAAGCATTCCGACCGCGCAAATAATAAGGGATTTGACCGCGATATTTGCATTGACCGCTTCTATTTTGTTCCCTCCGAGGACGGCGGCCCCGATGTGCTCCGTGTGTACGGCCCCACCGATA
>JAZQWE010000198.1:0-1767 GCA_045632225.1 Eubacteriales bacterium
GCGGCGATGATATGCCATTGCTTTCGCAATGGATAAAACCGGTAAGCATCGGCTTGCCGGTTTTTCGGTGCGGGTAGCAGGACTTACGTACCTAATGCATGCGCAAACGACATCAAAGGACAACTTAGTTTTTAGCGCATGCATTTATTCAAATGCTACGCATTTGAGAGGCTCAAGCCTATAAGCATCATACTAAAAAGAAAAACCATCGCAAAAACGATGGTTTTCTTTTTGGTGCGGGTAGCAGGACTTGCCCGCCTGCGGGCGGAGCGGTGGTCGGCTCTGACTGCCACTGGCAGTCATTCACTACCGCCCCTTCAAGTCCTGTAATTATTACAAGAAACAAACAAAAGCTCCGAATAAATCGGAGCTTTTGTTTGCTTTGGTGCGGGTAGCAGGACTTGAACCTGTACCGAGTTGCCCCGACTGGAACCTGAATCCAGCGCGTCTGCCAATTCCGCCATACCCGCGTATTAACTTTTTAAAACCACTTTTTCTCAAGCAAATTGCAAGCGTTTAAAATTGCAATAACAATTCCGCTTGCACAGTAGAGAAGAGTGAACTGTCTGAAAAGATTGAGCGCGATACCGAGCATTTCGCCGTGTTGGATGCATCCCACAATAATTGCAACAGCAACAAAAATCAATGTATAAATCAAAGAGCCGAGGATAACCGATTTTAAATTCTTCCCAAAGAAACTAAACGGAAAAACTTTTTTCACTATCCAAACCTCGTTTTTTGAAAAAAATAAAAGGCAAGCACCGAAGTGCTTGCCCTTGGTGCGAGAAACGGGACTTGAACCCGTACGGTGTGAACCACACGCCCCTCAAACGTGCGCGTCTGCCAGTTCCGCCACTCTCGCGTCGTGCCCTTGAGCACTCCTATAGTATACTCAAAATAATACCGCTTGTCAATACCTTTTTTGAAAAAAGTTGAAAAATTTTCAAACTATTTTTTATGACTACTTGGACGGTAAGTTTTTTACATTATTATATTGCCTTTTTTCTGCATTTATGAAATAACATATAGTAATATCTATTTATTTTGGAGAAAACATGAAAAAAAGATTTATAAAAATTATAATTGCAGCGGCAATTTTTATGCTTTCGCTGTCCATGGCATTAAGTGCCGGCGCATCGGGATTTTTGTCGGTTGAAGTGGCAGAAAAATTTGTCGACTTGTTTTACGATGTAGGTAGTGATAGCGCAGAGTCGGCTGTGGAAATTCTCACGGGCAAAAAAGAGGGCACCATTGAAGAATTAAAAGACATTTATAAAAAATCGGTTTCTGTTTTCAATGTTGTAAATCAGGACGATTTGTTTTCGGGCGCGGCAGAGGCAGTTTTGAAAAATATTGACAATGTAACCCGTGTTGCCTCGGGTGCGCTTGATATTTACGAAAATATAGAGTCATTTGGCACATCCGAAAACAGCATGCAAAAGACCATTGACGGTTTTCAGGTGCTTGAGGGCTTTTTAAAGATGATTAACAAGGCGGATGTTGTGCCCACCAATATTTCTGTTGCGGTAAAATGCATTGAAATAGGCCTTGAAATCGGTGGATTTTTAGAGAAAGCATACCTTGCCGAAAATCTCTCGTTTTACGAATGTGATTTGATGATTGCATACTACACGGGACAACTTTTGCCTCTTCGCACAGCGCCCGACCTTTTCAAATATCGCAAGAGGAGGCTGACGCGCTCTATGCCGCAAAATATCTTGAATATGCTATGAAAGGTATTTCAAGCGGTAATTCGGGCGCAGGCGG
>JAZQWE010000199.1:0-1989 GCA_045632225.1 Eubacteriales bacterium
ACATAAAGAAAGCGAGCGTTATATGGGATATAGGCGACTACATGAAATATCATATCGCCATTATTACGATAATGGAAAATATGAGGTATTTACCCTCGCTCTGCTTGTAGGTCTTAACGGTAATGCCATGTGCGGCACAGAAAAAGAACAACGGAAATTCAAAATAGAGTTCAATCCCCAAAAGTTTAAAATACCGATATGGCTTTCCGATTATTTTGGTATTCGCCGCTATAAAGTTGAAGAAGTGAAAAACATTGACCTTGCATTTGATTTTGTAGGTTTTAATAAAAAAGATTTTCAGTATGTGCTTAATAGCGGTAATACCGTAACCGCAAGCATTGGTACAATGAACAATAAAACGGATTATATTGGCTTTGCAGATAAATCGGATAACCGTATAAAAATCTACGATAAAAAGCGTGAGCGTAAAAAATTCTATGATATGGATATGGAAACAACGCGTATTGAAATAACGCTAAAATATATACAAGATTGTAAATCTCAACGCTTTTTGCATTATCATTATCAGCAATTGAAAAAATCTGCTCTTGCTTTAGAACAAGTATATATAACAAATAATACGGCGCGTGATGCCTTTACCTTTGCTTTATCCCGTCTTAATGAAGAAGATTTAACATTGGCTTTGTCTTTTCTCGACTCAAAAACTCGCAAGAAATATAAAGAGCAACTAAAAAAACAATCAGGTTATAAATTAACATGTATTCCGGAAGATATGTTTTATTTTATAACCGATAATATAAATTCCATTCTTGAAAAGTGTTCAATAATTTACCGATATAATTTTTAAGAGAGGTGTAATATAATGTTGTTATCAGTTCTTCGCGAATTCTATTTGAAAATTAAAACAGCATCAGGCATTGCAGAAAATACATATATATACTATGACAAAACATCAAAGATGTTTCTTGATTTCCTTGTCCAAGATTTTTGTAGTTCTTCCCTTACCTTTGAGCATATAACCGAGTATTTGCAATTCCTTCGTACCGTACCAACTATCAATACAATATCCATACAAACATACGCCCGAGGTTGTCGCTGTTTTATATCGTGGCTTGCAAAGAATGATTATATAGATATGTCTATCTTTGTTAAGTTCAAACTTCCCAAGGCAGAAAAACCAATGATAAATATACTTACTGAAGAAGAACAAAAACGGTTGTATAACTGTTTTGACCTTGGTACCACTCTTGGACTTCGTGATTTTCTTATCTGTTCTCTTATGTTCGGGAGCGGCATGCGCCGTGCAGAGGTTGCAGGTGTCCGCGTAGATAACATTTTTGACGATTATATAATCGTACTCGGCAAAGGCAATAAAGAGCGTTGCGCTCCCATTCCTCAAAATATCGTTCCTCTTATCCAAAGATATATAAAAACCGTTACACCCAAGGAATATTTATTTCTAAAGGCTGACGGCTCACCTATTCAAATTACTACTGTAAAAGACTTGTTTCACCGTCTTAAAAAGCAAAGCGATATTCCCCGTTTATCTCCTCATCTGCTCCGTCATACATTTGCAACACTATATTTCGATAATGGCGGTAGTATATATAACCTCTCAACCATCCTCGGACATTCTAATCTTGAAATAACAAAAAGGTATATGCATCTTTCCCGCAAGTCAATATTAAAAGACTTTAATCAATATACACCCTTACAGTTTTAGACCGCTTCGGCGGTCTTTTTCTTTTTCTCTTCTTTTTAAAAAAAACGAAAGGGGTCGCAGGGGAAACGGAGCAACCGCACCGTTGCCCCTTTTGTTTTTGTCGGCGCGTGCCGATGTGGAAAAATCTCCGCGTTTTTCCATGTCGGTATGCTGACGGCATAAACAACTGTTAATGTATTAAAAAATCGCCCTTTGTATAATAAGGGCGATAAAGTGGGAAATTTTCCCGATACCATAAAAAAATAAAAGCAGATACTTTCGTATCTGCTCTTGGTGCTCCTGCGGAGAATCGAACTCCGGACACC